>PLBX01000109.1 GCA_003135495.1 Acidobacteriaceae bacterium
TGCATAGGTCCTTCGCTTCGCTCAGGATGACAACCGGAACAGGCTTCATCTAGGCGCTAAAGCTGCTTGCATATTTCATGAAAATTTCGCCTCATTGGCTCCGCGACTTCGTTGATCTGCCCGTCGATTACGCTCGTCTCGCCGAGGAGCTGACGCTCGCGGGCGTTGCCGTTGAAGGCATCTCCGGCTCCGGCGACGACACCGTCTTCGAGATGGAGATCACTACCAACCGTCCCGATGCGATGAATCATTACGGCGTGGCGCGCGAGGCATCNNCTGCCCGCTTCGCAAGGTAAGTCTGATGTCGCGATCGATATTCAGGAGCCGGAACTCTGTCCACGTTTCACCGCTCGCGAAATTCGCGGGGCGACCATTGGGCCCTCGCTGGCAAAAATCGCAAATCGACTGGAACTGCTTGGTCATCGGACGATCAGCAACGCGGTTGACGCCACGAATTATGTTCTGTGGGAGAGCGGCAAGCCCACGCACGTATTTGATCTTGACCTGCTAGAAGACCGCAGGCTGGTAATTCGCAAAGCGTGCGCCGGCGAAATGCTCAAGACTCTCGACGGCGTGGAGCGCAAGCTGACTCCAGAAGATCTCGTCGTCGCCGACGCAACCAAGCCTGTTGGACTCGCTGGCGTGATGGGCGGTTTCGATACGATGATCACCGAGCGCACAAAAAATATTCTGATCGAATCCGCCTGGTGGGACCCAGTCATCGTGCGCCGCATGTCGAAGCGCCACGGGATTCACACTGACGCCTCGCATCGATTTGAGCGCGGTGCGGATTTCGAGTCGACTGTTCCTTCGACCAATCGCGTCGCCGAACTCATTCTCGCCTCTGGAGGCGGCACGCTTGTCGGCAATGTAATCGACGTGATCGCGCGCAAGATTGATCTCGCTCCGGTAGAAGTCGATTTGCGGGAAGTGCAGCGAGTGTTGGGCGAGAAACTCAGCGCGCTCGAAGTTAACCGCATTCTTACGCGCCTTGGGTTCACGGTGCTGGCGGGCGGCGAAGATACTTACCTGGTGCACATTCCCAGCTGGCGGCTTGATGTNNGCGAGATCGACGTCATCGAAGAGATTGCGCGCTTGCACGGATACGACAAATTTCCCAACACGCTGCCGGCCTATAGCGGTGAGGTTCGGGATTTGCCGGACGCGCAGAAAGATACACGGCTCCGCTCGTCATTGCTGGCCCTTGGGTACGACGAAGCTATTTCTCTCACATTTATTTCGAAGGAAGACGCGCGCCGGTTTTCGACCGCACCCGAGCTCGACCTCGCGAATCCTCTCAGCGAAGAAGCGTCGGTAATGCGTACCTCGCTGGTTCCGAGCATGCTGAACATGCTGGGCTACAACCTAAATCGCGGCATCTACAATGTACGTCTCTTTGAAGCTGGAAATGTATTTGAGGCTGCAGGCGCGAAGGCGTTGGAGGCCAAACGCATCTCGATGAGCGCAACGGGCAACGTCGATGCAGAAGTAGTGCGCGGACTGGCTTCGGGAGCGGCGGCTCGTCCACTCTCGTTCTTCGATCTGAAGGGCGACATAGAAAACCTGCTCGCGCCATTCAGCCATTGGACACTCTACTACGACGAGAAAACGGCTGACTACTATCATCCCGGGCGCTCCGCCCGCGCTCTGATGGATGGCGCAACTGTAGCGCAGTTTGGCCAGATTCATCCGGATGTGGCCGCGGCCCGCAAACTGCGGCAGGATGTTTTTGTCGCCGAACTTTATCTAGACCGTCTCTACCAGCACGATCTGCGCCAGCTACGCTACGAAGCGCTTCCCCGCTTCCCTGCCGTCGAGCGCGACTTCTCGTTCGTGTTTGGCGATACCGTAAAGTTCGAGAAAATTCGCGAGAGCGTCAGCGGATTAAGCATCGTCGAGCTGCGCAATTTTGTTCCGGTAGAGATTTTCCGCGGAGACAAGGTTGGCTCGGGCAAGTACTCCATTCTGCTTCGGGCCACATTCCAGTCAAGCGAGCGCACGCTGCGCGACGATGAGGTCGCAGCGTGGTCCGCGCAGATGACGAAGGCGTTGGAAGCACTCGGCGGAGTGCAGCGCTCGTAGAGACGGCCGCAGCAACCGGTGAATAACGAGTTCAGTGCAGACTTTTCTCATAGCTTTCACCTCGAAGAAATCGTCTTTTTGTCCGAGCCGCCAAACTCGGTTGACCCTGCTTGCATCACAGCCTAGTATTACGCCTTCGCGGGCTGAGTGGTTCGGCCATGTCTTCTATGGAGATCGTTGGGCAAACGGTTTCCCATTACCGCGTGCTTTCGAAATTGGGCGGCGGCGGAATGGGAGTTGTTTATGAAGCGGAAGACATCCGCTTGGGCCGCCGCGTTGCCCTGAAATTTATTCCTAAACATCTCACCAAAGATCAACGCGCGCTTGATCGGTTCATGCGCGAGGCGCGGGCGGCGTCGCAGCTGAACCACGCGAACATCTGCACTATCCATGACATCGAGGACAACGGCGGCCATCCATTTATCGTCATGGAAAAGCTCGAAGGCGAGAGCCTGAAGCAGCGCATCCGCGGCAAGCCGATGGAGCTTGACGATCTGCTGGAGATTGCGATGCAAGTGGCCGACGCGCTGGCTGCTTCACATGCCAAGGGAATTGTTCACCGCGACATCAAGCCGGCAAACATTTTTCTGACGCCGAATGGGCAGGTAAAAATACTCGACTTCGGTTTGGCAAAACTTGTCAAGGATGGGAGTGTGGGAACCACTACGGACACATCCATCGACAATTCCTTGACGCAAGTGGGAGTTATTCCCGGAACGGCGGTGTACATGTCGCCGGAGCAGGCGCGGTCAGAAGATCTGGATGTACGCAGCGATATTTTTTCATTTGGAGTCGTGCTGTTTGAGATGGCAACGGGAAAGAAGCCATTCACCGGTACAAACGTAGTAACGACGCTGCATGCCGTCATGAATTCCAAGGCACCCTCTCCGCGATCGATCAATCCGAACGTGCCTCCCGAGCTCGAAGCCATCATCGGAAGGGCGATGGAAAAGGAGCGCAGCCAGCGTTACCAGAACGCGGCGGAGATGAAAGCCGATCTCGCGCAGTTGAAAAAAGCTACTGATCCGACGCTGCGAAGCGGACTCCGGCAATCTCCTGGAGTGGCCGCTACGCGCACGTTTCGCACCTTCCGGCCATCAGGTTCGAAACTCACCTGGATCATCGTAGCGCTGGCTGGGCTGCTGTTAACTGTGATGGTAACTGTGGGAGCCTGGCTTTTGAAGCACCGGAATCGAACCGTAGACGAGAACGCTCGAACCGTCGCCGTGCTCCCATTGCAGAACATTAATAACGATGCGGAGAGCGAATTTCTAAGATTTGCGTTAGCCGATGAAATTGCAAACGCGCTGACTCACGCGCATTCGCTTGAAATCAGGCCGTCTGCCTCGGCACAGAAGTACAGTAACGGAGAGTCCGACCCAACCAAAGCGGGGCGCGAACTGGCAGCTGGGACCGTAGTCGCCGGGCACTTTCTCAAGCAGAATAACACGCTGATGGTGACGCTCGAAGCGGTGGACGTGAAGAGCGACAAACTGATTTGGTCGGGGTCCTTGACATCGACGTCGGACAATTTAATTGCGCTGCAGAATCAGATTGCGAAGAAAGTGCGACAGGAGCTACTCCCTGCCTTGGGAGTTGTAAACGGCGCGGTTGAAACCGCGAGCGCGCCGGCGAATCGCGCTGCTTATGATCTCTATCTGAGAAGTTTTGCGATTCCCCATGATGTTGGACCCAATAAAGATGCAATCACAATGCTAGAGCGCGCCGTCGCGCTCGACTCAAATTACGCGCCAGCATGGGAAGTGCTGGGACGACGATATTATTTCGACGCGATTTATTCAGGCGGCGGCGTGGCCGGGTATGAGCGATCAAGTGGCGCATATCAAAAAGCGCTGGCGCTCGAACCGGGGCGGGTAAGCGCCGCAGGATTTCTAGCGGCGAATGAAGTTGAGGAGGGCGAGCTAGATTTGGCCTATCGCGATGCCAGCGCGCTGGTACAGAAGCGTCCCGATAATGCATTCGCGCATTACTCGCTGGCCTACGTTCTGCGCTATGCCGGATTACTCGATCAGGCACAGAAGGAGTGCGACAAAGCTCTCGCGATCGATTCTCATAACTTTAATTGGCGTTCCTGTTCTTTTGCGTTTTTCGAGGCGGGCAAGGAAGAGCGGGCACTTCATTATCTGGATGTGGACTCCGGTTCCGAATGGTCGAACGCGGTGCGCGTCTCGGTGCTCATGCGTCAAAAGAAATTAAGGGACGCACAGCAAGCGGCGCAGCAGATGACCGATAATCCCGTATGGTTGCGAAGCATTCTTCAAGCATGCTTAAACCACGCGCCGGCAGCGGATATCCATCGGCTGGCGGAATCGGCGCGGAACGAATTTCTAAAAGAGNNCTGTTGGCGGAAGTGCAGGAGGATGCTGACTTCCGCGCGATTACACAAGCGGCGGAAGAATGCCAGAAGAAATTTGTGGCATCGCGAGGCGCTGTCGGCGTCAAGTAAGTGCTGGACGAAATATTTGCTCCTTCATCGAGGGAAACTCCATCAGATGGTCATGTTTGCAAAATCGTGGAAGTTTAAGCGCGGAGCGATAAAGCTCGCGCGTCACGGGGCTTGGTCGATTGTATTGACCGTGGCAACTGTAGCTTCATGCGGAGTGTTCTCGCCGGCCCAAGTTCCCAACAAAGCTGAGCCGGAACACAGAGTTGATCATTATTACGAACCATTGCCGCAGGAAACTGGCGCAAATGGATTGAAGCTAATGCTGCGCCGCTTGAAGACAACCGGCCGATTGATGCAGGCGGATGCGCATCCCGATGACGAAGATGGCGGCATGCTAACGCTGGAGTCGCGGGGTCAGGGCGTGTCCACCCTGCTAATGACGCTGAACCGCGGCGAGGGCGGTCAGAACAAACTCGGCAGCAATCTTTTCGATGCTCTCGGCGTCCTGCGGACTCTTGAGCTGCTCGCCGCAGACCGTTACTACGGCGTGGAACAACGATTCTCACGCGTCGCCGACTTTGGATATTCCAAGACTCCCGAAGAGACATTTCGAAAGTGGCAGGGTCATGACATAGCTCTCGGCGACATGGTTAGGGTGATTCGCACGTTTCGCCCTGACGTTTTGGTAGCACGTTTTTCAGGAACAGATCACGACGGGCACGGTCACCATCAAGCGTCGGCAATCTTGACGAGAGAAGCATTTCGCGCGGCGGCGGATCCAAACCGCTTTCCAGAGCAACTGAAGGAAGGGCTCGAACCTTGGCAGCCGAAGAAGTTGTATATCGGCAATGTGTGCGGGTTTGGCGCGATGACCTGCGACGCAGCAAACTACACGTTGCGGCTCAACACCGGCGTGGCCGATCCGCTCCTCGGGGCTTCGTACATACAATTTGCGATGCAGGGATTGCGGCATCAGCAATCACAGGGCGCCGCTAACTGGACGGTTGAGCCAGGAGATCGCTTCACGTTTTACAAGCTGGTCGATTCGTTGGTCGAGTCACCGAAAGATAAGGATGGGCACGAACAAAGTTTTTTCGACGGAATTGACACGACGCTGCCCGGTTTGGCGGAGCGATTGGGAGACGAAGATATAAGGTTGCCCGAACTGCGACCTGCGTTGATTGCAATCCAATCAAACATTGATGAGGCAGCGGTTGCATCGGAGAAAGATCCCATGTCGGCGGCGGCGCCTCTGGTCAAGGCTTACGCGCTAGTGACTACGACCTTGAATCAAATTTCCAGATCCTCACTAACAGCGCCGGTAAAGAAAGATTTCCAGGTTCGACTCCAAGAATTGTCAGCCAACATTCAGCATGCCGAGGCGCTCGCTCAAGGAATAAGTCTGCACGTGGTGGTGGACGCACCCGTCGGATCACGTCCGGAAGATGCATTGATGGGAGTGCCAGGACACACGTTCTCAATCACCGCCACTTTGTCTGTCGCTCAGTCTGCAACGAGCGGTCCCGAAATGGCGGCGAATACCAGCCTGCAAATTCCCGCAGGATGGAACTCGAAGATTCTGTCCAGAACGACGTCAGGGAATAATGTCGTTACACGATTCAAAGTTTACGTTCCTGCAACCGCGCAACTCACGCGACCCTACTGGCACCGCGATGATCCTGAAACTGAAGCGGTGAACATAATCGATGACCCGCGCAATCAAACTTTGCCCTTCCCGCCTCCGGCGGTCACGGCGGCGGCCACACTTCCCAAGGGGTCGGGCGTAATTAATGCGATTTGCATGGTTCAATACAAAGACGATTCGGGCGCCCTTGCCATGCGACCTTTGGCAGTGGCTCCGGCGTTTTCTGTTCTGTTGGATCCGGGTCAACAAGTAATCACTACTGAAGATGGCCCGGAGCCAAACGTCAAAGTTGATGTGTCGAGTAATCTCGATCCGAAAGAGTTTGCAGAACCGCACGCCGCGAAAGACGCAGAACAAAATGAAGGAATGCTGCGAGTGAATGCTCCGGAAGACTGGCAAGTTGAGCCAGCGGAGAAGCCGCTTGAATTCCATCAGCGAGGTGAGCGGCAGAGCGCCGATTTTAAGGTACATCCGGGAACTCGCGCCGAAGGCCGAAAAGAAATTCGGGCCTCATTCAAGAGTGGAAAACAAAATTACGGCCAAGGTTATTCCGTTGTCACGAGAGAAGACCTGGGAACTTTTTATTACTATCAGCCGGCGACACAGCACGTCAGCGTGGTAGATGTGAAAATTCCAAAAGATCTCAAAGTTGGCTACATCATGGGAGCGGGAGATGAGATTCCCACCGT
>PLBX01000228.1 GCA_003135495.1 Acidobacteriaceae bacterium
CCGGTGTAGCCGTCTGGAAGCCAGGCGTTTGTGCGCTGTGCTCTGCAGGCTGTGGAATCCAGGTGCGTGTAATGGAAGGCGAAGCTGAGGTTGTCCGGAACGGGCAGTTCGGGATCGTCAAAATGGGGTTGGCCAAGAAACTGGCAGGTAATCCTGAACACCCCGTGAATCGCGGAAAGTTGTGCGCGCGGGGCGAGGCCGGACTGCAGGTCACTTTTAACCCGGACCGCATCCAGCATCCTCTCAAGCGCGCCGGGCAGCGCGGCTCGGGAAAATTCACGCAGGTGAGCTGGGACGAAGCGATCCAGGAACTATTANNGCCAGCGCGGAGTATTGATCGAGCGATTTCTATCCGGCTTCGACGGAGCAGAGTGGGTGCCGTTCGAACTTTTTGACGACGAGGTGTTGCGCAGAGCGAACAGGCTGAGCTTCGGTTACGAGCAATTGCCGACGGTGGACCTGGCTCGCTCGGGTTATGTCATCTCCATGGGCTCTGACTTCCTGGGCACATGGAATTCACCCGTGGCGCAAAGCGTGGGTTACGGAAAAATGCGCCAGAACCGTTCGGGCGTTCGCGGAAAGTTTGTCCAGGTTGAGTCCCGCGTATCCCAAACGGGAGCGAATGCAGATGAGTGGGTTGCAGCGCACCCGGGTATGGAAGGCCTACTGGCTCTGGGAATTGCCCACGTCATTTTGAAGGAGAAGCTTGGGCATGCGGAAACAGCAGTCGCCGCCGGAGCACGGATTGATGGGTGGCGCGAGGGCCTGCCAGCATACTCACCGGAGGCAATCGCGTGGAAAACGGGAGTCCCTCCTGAAACGATCACGAGATTAGCGCGCGAGATGGCCGCACGATCACCCGCAGTGGCAATGGTGGGCGGGGCGCCGCTAGCCCAGACCAACGGATTGTTCACGGCTCTCGCGGTCAACGCTCTGAATGCGCTTCTGGGAAGCGTCGGGAAACCGGGCGGACTTCAGTTCACGCCGGAAGCGCCGTTGCCCGCGTCCGTAGTGGCTCGGGAAAATTCTGGAGAGGGCAAGGCCAATTCGGTTTACGCACTCGCACAACAAATCCTTTCGGGCCAGCCGCGGCCAGTCGAAGTGCTCCTTCTACATGAAGCGAATCCTGTTTTCGCTACTCCACTGGGTTGGCGCGTAAAAGAGGCACTTGAAAAAGTCCCGTTCATCGCGAGCTTCGGCAGCTTTGTCGACGAGACGAGCCGCCTCGCGGACCTGATTCTTCCCGACCACTCGTTCCTCGAATCGTGGATCGATGATGTTCCGGAGTCGGGAACAATGCAGTCGGTGATAAGCGTCGCGCCACCAGCCATGCGACCGCTTCACGACACCCGTGCGATGCCCGACGTGCTGCTTGACCTAGCCCATCGCTTGGGCGGACGGATGAGCCAGGTCCTGCCGTGGAAGAGTTACGAAGAAATGCTGCATACGACACTTGCGCCTCTTGCGCATCATCCCGGTTCGATCAATGCGAAAGACGGCGACGAATTCTGGAACAAAATTCAGGAGCAGGGCGGTTGGTGGAGCGTGGAGGCGAGTGCTGCACCGAAAGCAAAGGCTGCCGCGAGTTCCTTCAGCGCGGTGAAATACCAGGAGGCGGAATTCGCAGGATCCGTTGCGGAGTATCCGTTCTATTTCCTCCCATATGCCACGCAGCAGTTTTATGACGGGCGGCATGCGAATCTGCCCTGGATGCANNTGCAGATCGAACAAGGCGACCTTGTGGAGGTGGCGTCCCCGCACGGGAAGGTTCGTGCTCCGGCGCTGCTGTCGCCGGGAATCGCGCCAGACATGATTGCGATTCCGGTGGGACAAGGGCATGAAGAATATGGACGCTACGCCAGCGGCCGCGGCGCGAACCCGATCAAGGTGCTCGCGCCACAGGCGGAACCCACGACCGGAGCGCTGGCATGGGCGGGAACGCGGGTGAGTATTACAAAAGTAGGGAAAGGCGAACTTATTCTGCTGTCGGGCGGCCCAACTCAGTGGAGCCAGGAAAAGATAAACCGCTAACGACAGAGGCTTTGCGAGCGGTTAGGAGGAAGACGAATGGCGCACAGATGGGGAATGGTAGTTGACCTCGATCGCTGCACCGGCTGCGAGGCCTGCGTTGCGGCGTGTCACGCCGAGAACAACATCGCCACGGTGGGCGCCGATCAAGCCGCCCGGGGCCGAACGATGCACTGGATTCATGTGGAACGCTATTGGGAGGGCGAATTTCCTAATATCCGAGCACGATTTCAGCCAGTTCTCTGCCAGCAGTGCGATGCGGCTCCCTGTGAACCCGTGTGTCCTACCTATGCCAGCTATCACAATTCAGAAGGTCTTAATGCGCAGGTTTACAACCGATGCATCGGCACGCGTTATTGTGCCAACGCCTGCCCGTACACAGTTCGGTACTTCAACTGGTTCAATCCAGCGTGGGATAAGCCGCTGCAGCTACAACTGAACCCGGACGTTTCGGTGCGCGAAGTAGGGGTGATGGAAAAATGTACGTTCTGCAACCAGCGCATTCTCGCAGGGGAGATCAAAGCCAAGGCAGCGAACCGTGAGCTACAGGACGGGGAGGTCAAACCAGCCTGCGTACAGTCTTGCCCGCCGACGGCGATGGTTTTTGGAGATCTGAACGATCCGAACAGTCAGGTTTCGCGGATGTCACGTTCAGTGCGAGCCACGACACTGCTAGCAGAAGTTGGGACACTACCGAAAGTTACCTATCTCGAAAGAGAGTCTTCGCATGGCGACGAATAATGCCGCGCAGGCCAATGTGATTGATATCCCGTCAGAGAAGATCCGCAAGGACCTGCTGCTACCGGTGTTCCATACGTCGCGGCGTTACTACGTACTTGTATTCGTCCTGGTGGCCATCGGGCTCCCCGGTATTTTCGTCTACGCATACCAGATGTATGAGGGGATGGGCGTAGCAGGAATCACGCGGCCGGTTTTCTGGGGCTTCTATATCACGAACTTCGTNNCCGGTGACACGATGCGCCGAAGCGATTACGGTTTTCGCCCTAGCGATAGGCGCCCAGTATCCGATCATTCATTTGGGCCGCTCGTGGCTGTTTTTCTGGCTGATTCCGTATCCCAGCGAACGCGGCATCTGGCCGAATTTCCGTTCTCCTCTGGTATGGGACTTTTTTGCCATCAGCACCTATCTCACGGGCAGCCTAACTTTCCTTCTTCTTCCGATTATTCCGGATTGGGCCATGGTGCGGGATCGGGCGACTGGCTTGCGCAAACGCATCTACACGGTGCTTGCTCTCGGCTGGCGCGGAACGCCACGGGAATGGCATCGGCTGGAAGTAGCGATGCGCATCATGGCGGTCACGATCCTTCCGGTTGCAGTCTCCGTGCACACGATTGTGTCGTGGGACTTCGCCATGGCGCCGGTGCCCATGTGGCATTCCACTGTGTTCGGGCCGTACTTCGTGGCAGGAGCCATTTTCAGCGGGATAGCCGCGCTAATTATTGCGATGGCGTTGGTGCGCAAGGCTCTGCATCTCGAGGAGTACCTGAAACCACTTCACTTCGACAACCTCGGCAAGCTCCTGTTGGTCATGAGCCTTCTGTGGATCTACTTCATCTTCGCGGAACGCCTCACCGTGTGGTACGGCAACCAACCCGCCGAGATGGCTGCGTTCTGGTCCATCCAGCGGGGGAAATTTGCCGTGCTCTTCTGGACGATGATCTGCTGCAATTTCCTGATCCCCTTCCCGATACTCGCGATCAAGAAACTGCGAACCATCGCCGGCACGGTGATCGCCTCTTCCACCATCGTTGTTGGAATGTGGCTGGAGCGGTTCCTAATTGTTGTGCCACCCCTGGAGCACAAATATTTGCCTTATGACTGGGGAAGTTACCGCCCGACATGGGTAGAAATCACGATTACCGTCGGAACGTTTATGGGAATGATTCTCCTGTACGTTCTTTTCGCAAAATTCGTTCCGATCATTTCGATTTGGGAATTGAAAGGCGGGCAACACGCGAAGCCAATTGCGGAACAAGCGAACGCCACTGTAAACCTGGCGGCCCAACGTTTGGACAGTACATTGCCCTCGACCAGTAGTTGAGAGTGGACGAATCTATGATTGCTATCTACGGACTCTTTCCTGATGCAAACTCCGCGCGACGAGCGTTGACGGCCCTACGTGCAGCGTGTTCGCGCTTTCATCTCAACCCGAAAGCGATCGTCATCATGTCTTCCGAGCCGTTAGAGGAAGAGGGCTTCGGATGGGAAGAAGAGCGGACACTGATGCCGTGGCTCGCCCCACTTGGCGCTCTGGTTGGAGCGGGAGTGGGGTACGCGCTTTCTGCCTTTACGCAACGTAGCTATCCCCTGCCAACCGGAGGCATGCCGATTGTGGCCATGTGGCCCACGGGAATCATCATGTATGAATTGATGATGCTGGGAGCGATTCTAACCACGATTGTGGCATTCGTGATCGCGACGGGGCTGCCCAACTACAAAAAGCGCCTCTATGACCCGGAAGTCACGAACGGGAAGATTCTCGTGGGTGTCTCGGAGCTGGATAGTGCTTGTCGTGCTGAACTTGAACAACTGCTTTATCAGGATGGTGCTGAGCAAGTCAAAGAGTTCTCGACGTATAGGAAATACAAGAATCGGTTTCAGGTCACCACGTGATGTCGCGGGTGCCCTTAAGGAAGGCAGAAAGGTGTTGGGATCAATCCGCTGTGATCGGTGCTCGACGGCCAACCCAATGCATTAGGTGGCCGACACTGTCCTGGAGAGGATCGGTACCGAAGGTTTTGAGACGAAGCCATCTCCAGCGCAGTCGGGGAGGGTGCGGTCGTCGCGGCTGGTTCAGCAGTACGAAGACGCCAGACCATATCTGAGATTTGGCACGTGGTGAGAGCAGTCCAAAGTATCGCATCGCGTGCCGACCGCGATGGGGAACATGTTGCGCTAGCAAGTTGACAAATTCCCCATTCGCATACCGTTTCGGAACAAACTGCTTATTCTTCGTGTCCTTCGCCAAATACTCGACCTGGGCATTCCGCACCCTAGTGAGACGGTGCTGGGCGATCGGCGGTCGTCGGTCGTCGTATGTACCTGCCATCGTGTTTTAGCCGGTAAGCCTTTGACCCGTTCCGACTCATAAAAACATTCCAGGGACGTTTGTACTATGTCGTCAACATATTGAACAGGTCTTCGCTCGAAAGGCTGGACCTGAGCACGTTCCTTTTGTGTGCCTCCGAAAGAAAAGCAACGACCGCAAACCGCCAGGCGCGCATCAACTCGCGCTCGTCATACTTCAGACGATGAATCCAGCGGTTCATTTGCAAAAGCTACCCATTAGGGAGTTGTGCCAACCATTTCGGCTAGAGCTTCTTGACTATTTCCGGAATTGCAACCTCGGGCTACCGCGTTTGCCGAAATGATAGCTAGAGCGGTTGTCACTTCATATAAACTTCCTTGTAGCCCTGCGCTGCCGCGAGGTATTGAAATGCCCCAGGAGAATGGCATTTGCCACTAAATCGGGATGCACTGTGGTACAAGGACGCGATCATCTATCAAGTGCACGTCCGCACTTTCCATGACAGCAACGGGGATGGCATCGGTGATTTTCAGGGGCTTGAAGAGAAGCTCGACTACCTGCAGGAACTCGGCATCAACGCGATATGGCTCATGCCGTTCTTCCCCTCTCCGCTGCGCGACGACGGCTATGACATCGCGGACTACAACGCAGTCCATTCCAGTTACGGAACATTGGAAGATTTCCAGAAGTTCCTGGGGTCGGCCCACGACCGAGGAATCCGGGTCATCATCGAACTAGTGTCGAATCACACCTCGGACCAGCACCCGTGGTTTCAAGAGTCGCGAAGTTCGCGGGACAACCCGCGCCGCGATTGGTATGTCTGGAGCGACACCGACAGCCGGTACAAGGGCGCCCGCATCATCTTTCTAGATACAGAAACGTCCAACTGGGCGTGGGACCCCATTTCAAAATCTTTCTACTGGCATCGCTTCTTTAGTCACCAGCCCGATCTCAACTACGACAATCCTGTGGTTCGGGAACAGATGTGGAACGTAATGAAGTTCTGGCTCGAGATGGGTGTCGATGCCTTCCGGCTCGACGCCATTCCATACCTGGTGGAACGCGAGGGCACTAATTGCGAGAACCTCCCAGAGACTCACGATGTCTTAAAGGAGTTGCGGCGACAACTCGATGAAAATTTTCCAGGAAGAATGCTTCTAGCGGAGGCCAATCAGTGGCCCGCCGATCTCCGGCCGTATTTCGGTGACGGAGACGAATTCCACATGGCGTTTCATTTCCCGCTGATGCCGAGGATGTTTATGGGGCTAAAGTTGGAAGACCGCAAGCCCATTACTGAAATCCTGCAGCAGACCCCNNGACATGGAACGCGACTACATGTACGACTCGTATGCGGAAAGCAAGACAATGCGTATCAACCTCGGAATTCGGAGGCGGCTCGCTCCTTTGTTGGCCAATGACCGCAGACGAATAGAGTTGATGAATGGAATGCTGATGTCGTTACCCGGTACTCCTATCATCTATTACGGCGA
>PLBX01000515.1:0-2601 GCA_003135495.1 Acidobacteriaceae bacterium
TGGCAACGCGGCGGCAGGTCTGGTCGCCACCTGCGACCTCCGGCATCACCGGCTACCAGAAGCTTTTCGTCGACCACATCCTGCAGGCTGATCAGGGATGCGACTTTGATTTTCTTGTTGGGCAGCCGGGCGAAGTACCCTATGAACCTGTCGTCGGTCGGTCCTGACGTTCCAATGCTCATGTAACAGCCAGGCGAAGCTGCCATGCAAAAGCCCAAAATTGTCGTAGACTTTGGCAACCTCAATGGTGAGGCGCCAGTGTGGGACCCGGACACCGGCACTCTATACTGGACCGATTGTGTCGGCTTTAAATTCTGCCGGTTCCAGCCGAAATCGGACAAGAGCGAAGTCCTGCGAACCGGAATTGAAGTCACGGGGTTTGCCCTTAACCATCATGGGGGCTTTGTCATCGCGAACACAAAAGGCATTTGGTTCTGGGACGGCGCTGAACACATGAAGCTGATTGCCGCCGAAGTCGACGGTGCGGTTTGCCAGATGAATGATGCTGCAGCCGATCCTGTGGGGCGCTTTCTGGCGGGTTCCTGCTTCTACGAGCCAGCAGGCGATTACAAGCTGGGCTGCTTGTTTCGCGTCGACATCAATGGACGGGTGACAGTGCTCGATGATGGGATCCGTCTAGCGAATGGCATTGGATTTTCGCCCGATGCGAAGGAAGTTTACTTGACCGATTCAGCCGCCCGGATCATTTACCGATACGACTACGATGTTCGAACCGGCGATGTGCGCAACCGTTCTGTGCTGGTGCGAGTGCCGTTGGACGAAGGCGTGCCCGATGGATTGGCTGTGGATGCCGAAGGATTCCTCTGGTCCGCGCAATGGTATGGTGGTTGCGTGGTGCGGTACGACCCCGAAGGGAAGGTCGAACGGAAGGTCCTCACACCGGCTAAGCAGACGTCGTCGGTAGCTTTCGGAGGACCCGACTTAAACGAACTATTCATCACTTCCGCTGCTCAACATTTTCCGTCGCCGCTGGTTCCACCGAATTACGATCCTGACTCGGGATGTATCGGGGGTCCGTTGTACCGCGTGCGTGTTGGAATACGCGGAAAGCCTCAGTTCAAAGCAAGATTGCAGTTCGCGACGTAGCACCATTTCTGGCAGCAAAACGTAGTCCACGCAATCTAGATCTCTTTCTAGTTACTTCATTGGTGGAATAAATATCGGTTAAGATTGGTAATTGTGCATTATGTTTGATGATATAGTAAATAAACAGCTTGACAAAGCGGCATTTGGCTAATTAGTTTTCTCAGCATCGAATTTAACTCGATGTCACCAAGCGGTTAGAGCGCCGTTGCCGGAACGAGATGAGGGGTTTTGGTTTCCTAAACTCTCCTCTAACCTGAATCTTGCTGCCTTTGGGATTCGAAGAGACTCGATCGGAGTTTGATTTTGGCCTCTTGAGTGAAATGGAAGGATTCCCACCGCTTGGTGATCATGCGCCCGGCGATCGTGGGCGCGGGTTCCATTCGAAGCACGCTGAAAGCAGGAGAGTTGTTGTTAGATATCGTTTCAATGCCGGGGGAACTCGGCCTGTCAAAACAGACGATTTATGTCAAAAGGGCTCGCAGTTCGTCCGAGGATCAGATGCGGTATTGATACCGGTGGAACCTTTACCGATCTGGTCGGAGTGGACGATGCCACCGGTGATCTCATCATCGGTAAATTTCCCTCCTCTCCCAAGGATTCGATCAAATCCCTGGTCGGCGTCATTCGCGAGTCAGGACTCAAGATCGAACACGCATCCTCGATCGTGTTAGGAACTACCCTGGGTATCAACGCGCTGCTTCAACGCAAGGGCGCGAGAGTGATCTTCGTCACCACGGCCGGTTTTGAGGATGTCTTGTTCATTCAGCGCATGAACCGCCGTCATCATTACTCTTTTGAGTGGGAGAAGCCCGAGCCGCTCGTCAAACGATACGACTGCCTGGGTATTCATGAGCGCATAGACGCCCGCGGAAGAGTACAGGTTCCGCTCGGTCCTGGGGAGATGCAACGCTTGGCGGGCAACATCGAGGAACGTCTGCAGGAGTCTCCCGGGCAGGATGTATCGATTGCGGTTTGCCTTTTGTTCTCATACCTGAATGCCGAGCACGAGTTGTCTCTGAAAAAGTATCTGGAATCCAAATTCCCGACCATTCCGCTATCTCTCTCGCACGAGGTTGCGCCGATTTGGCGAGAATACGAGCGTGGTTCCACGACCGTGGTCGACGCGTTCATCAAGCCCATCCTTATCCGCCATGTTGCCAGCGTGCGCGATAGCTTGAGGCAGCTCGGACCGCCTAGGCCCTGGACGATTATGAAGTCGAATGGAGGACATGCCACAGCGGCCGCCGTGGAACGTCAACCGGTGAATACTGTGCTATCCGGCTTGAGCGGAGGGATCATTGGCGCCAAATATTTCGGAGAGTTGGTCAACGAGCGAAATCTAGTGACGCTCGATATGGGTGGAACGAGCTGTGATGTGGGTCTGGTTCGAAACGGTGCTCTCTCTCATGTCACGAACTATGAGGTTGAATGGGGCATGCCGATTAGCGCTCCCTTCGTCGATGTCAGCTCCATTGGTGCGGGCGGAGGCAGCAT
>PLBX01000515.1:2667-21184 GCA_003135495.1 Acidobacteriaceae bacterium
AGCCATCATTGACGTCGCGGATGAGAATATGGCGAACGCGATCCGGGTAATTTCAGTTGAACGCGGACTCGATCCTCGTGACTTTGCGCTCGTGTCGTTCGGCGGAGCGGGGCCGCTTCATACCGGAGGGATTGCCGGGAAAATCGGCATGCACCGCATTGTCGTTCCACTCCATCCCGGCCTGTGCTCGGCATTCGGCACGTTGATTGCCGATTTCCAGGTGGACAAAATCCTCAGCCAGCATTTCCGGTCCGCCGAAGTGGAGGCTGCGGTAGTCGACAAGCTATTTGGGAAAATGGTAAAGGCGGCTCTAGTGGAACTGCAAACTGAGGGATATCGGGGTAAGCCCGCCGTTCAGCGATCCATCAGCATGCGCTATGCCGGGCAGAATTACGAACACGACGTAAAGATTGCAACCGGAACCATTACCCGCCAGAAACTTGAGGCGGTGTTTGAGGAATTTCACAAGCTTCATCGGAAATTTTATGGCTACTCCATCAGTCGAGAAGTGATTGAACTCATTCGCTTCAATGTTAAGGTCGTCGGCGCTTCAAAATCACCACGGCTTAAGGATATTGCAAAAGGGAAATTGCCCTCCCCTCTTCACAAGCGCCTTGTGTACTTCTGGAATAAAGGCTATATACCCTGTCCGGTCTATAGCCGTGGCAGCTTGCCTTCCGGGATTAAATTGAAAGGCCCGGCAGTGATCGAGGAACCGGATTCAACCATACTGCTTCATCCGGGTAACATCCTGACCATAAACCGCAAGGGTGTGATTACGATTGCGTTATGAAAAGAGCTAAATCCAATAAGCTTGACATCGTTACGTTGACGGTCATCAACAACGCCTTGGTGAACATCTGCCGTGAAATGGGAACGGCGATGATGCGTACCAGTTATTCTCCCATCTTCAATGAGGCGCTTGACTTTTCATGCGTCATCTTCACTCCGAGTGGCGAGATGATCGGGCAGGCTGAGTTTTGTCCCACCATGATCGGCTCGGCTCAGTATGCAGTGAAATGGACGATTGAAGAGTTAGGTCTGGATTCGTTCGAGCCCGGAGACGTCGTCATTCACAACGATCCTTACCGGGGACAATGCCATATGCCGGAGCATATGGTTTTGAAGCCGGTGTTTTTTGGGAGAAAACTGAGGTTCTTTGTCGCCAACATTGCCCACGTGGGTGAAATCGGCGGTATGGCCCCCGGATCCTTCGCCGCGGACGCAACCGAAGTCTATCAGGAAGGTCTGCGGTTGCCTCCTATCAAGATCATGAGGCGGGGCGAGTATGTGAAGGATGTATGGAAAATAATTCTCAGCAATCACCGTACTCCAAAATCGAGCTGGGGCGACTTGCACGCCATGATTGGTTCGTTGAATATCGCCGCCGAACGACTGGTCAAGCTTCTCGAAGATTACGGCGCAGATTTGCTGGCCGAGGCCTCTAATCAACTGCTTGACTATTCCGAGCGCTGGATGAGAGCTGAGATCCGTGAAATTCCCGATGGCATATACGAAGCTGCCGATTGCATGGAAGACGATGGAATTACAAATCAGCCAGTCTGGATGCGATTAAAGCTGATTGTCGCAGACGATGAGATTATTGCGGACTGGACCGGATCTGATCCTCAGGCCAGAGGAGCGATCAATGCGACTTTTGTAGTAACTGCAGCGGCTACTTATAGCGCCGTCCTGCATGTCACCAACAAAGATATTCCCCGTAACTCCGGCTGTTTTCGTCCAGTTCGAATTTTAACAAAACCGGGAACCCTCGTGAATGTCCGGCATCCCGGGCCGT
Source organism: Acidobacteriaceae bacterium (assembly GCA_003135495.1). GTDB lineage: Bacteria > Acidobacteriota > Terriglobia > Terriglobales > Acidobacteriaceae > Acidiflorens. Next base: position 4,466 of record PLBX01000515.1, read on the forward strand.
CGGTGGGAGGAAACACTGAGACTCATCCGCACATTCAGAATGTCGTGGTAGCGGCTCTAAGCCAGGCTATCCCAGCCCGTACGGCGGCCGCGGAAGGCGCTACAGCTTGCAACTTTCTGTTTGGCGGTTTGCATCCTGAAACGGGGGAGTATTACACGAATTACCATTTTGAAGGTTGCGGATGGGGTGGAACCGCCACACACGATGGAAATTCCGTGATGTGTCCGGTGAACGGGAACTGCCGCAACACTCCGGTTGAAGTATTCGAAACCAAATACCCGTTTCTCACCCTGGAGTACTCGATGCGGAAAGATTCCGGTGGCGTGGGAAAGCGTCGCGGCGGTCTCGGAAGTTCACGAAGGCTACGGGTCATGGCTCCGGAAATTACCGTCAGTGCGTTATTAGACAGAACTAGAACGCACGCTTGGGGACTGTTTGGTGGCGCGGGCGGTGCGAGTGCCAAGTTACTGGTAAAGAAAAAAGGTCAAAGCGGCTTCACTACTTTTTCCGAAGCTTTTGGCACCATTTCAGCTACGAAGTTCACTCGTATCGTTTTGAAAGAGGGAGACGAGGTCATCATCCAGTCGCCCGGCGGGGGTGGCTACGATCCAGCCGGAGAGCGATCCACTGAAGACGTCGAAGATGACATCCGTCAAGGCTATATCTCCTTGGAAGCTGCGCGAGAACACTATGCGTACAAACGCTAAATCACAGCCGCCGGTTCGGGGACGGTGGGTAGAAAACAAGACCATGTGGTACGAACAGACCATGTTCTATTGCGATTGCTGCGGCATGCTAATTCCCAAAAAGCAGTTTGTGGTTGAGGAAAACGGCGCCAGNNGAACCGACAACTCGGATCGCTAAACAAGCGTCAGTCCTCCACTAAGGCTTAAGGCAGCCGCGGCGCACCTGGAGTGTATTCCGAGGCCAGAGCGAAGGATCGGAGCGAAGGAAAAGGAATGGATTCGGCGATTAAAAAAGAAATTGCCGTTGAATGGAAGTCTGGACGGTTTAAAGGACAAGTGCGCGTGAGCGACGGGCGACTGGTGGGCATGGACGTCGTAACNNGGCTTAAGATCTCGCTCGAGGGAGTGTCCCGCCGGTACAGCAAAAACCCCACCATTATCTCGATAGTTACCGAAGACCGATCGTTTAGCTTCCTCATGCGCGATGTTGACATCCGTTTCCCAATTTTTATTCCTGAGTATGACGTTGTGGTCACGAGCGCGGATGACGAACGAAGCTTCGCGCAAATCCAAGCCGCCATCGTGAAGCGTAGCGGGCGCACTCGCCTGCAGAACATAGACGCCGAACCCGAAGAATCTTTTGAGGCGGCTGCTCCAAATGTTCGCCGCATGAACTGCCACACCTGGCTCGGCTTGGGCCGCAATATGCGGATCTTCGCGATCGGCGAAAGACTGGAGTGGATCGAGCCTCGCTTCCACTNNTCCCGAGAACAGCCAGAAACCTTTTCGCTACGAATTTGTAATGGGACGCGGATGGGGTCCTACTGACGCGGTAGAACGCTGGCTCGAGGAACGGGTACTTCCCATTCTCCACGGTAAAGCGGTGGACGGCGATATCGCCTACGACGTGATTACTTTTGTTACGCGCGAAGCCGGAAATCTGACCGCGCAAACCCTGCAGGGCACAGACTTTCTGCTGGCCGACGGTTACGCGAAGCAACACATGTTCACTCCGGCCCAGCAGGCGCGATTCGATTCGCTTTTGCCGACCGAGATGGAAAATGGAGAAGAAACGGTCTTATTCCTGCGGATCTCCGCGACCAATACTGCTTCCGTGCCGCGCTATGCATTTCTAAGAACGATTTGGCCTTCGAAGGGCTTGGGCGAGGGCAATGCGCTTGCGTACACGTTTGAGGCAGAGACGGGTTTTGGCGTTTATGAAAGTGGCCGAGTTTTTGCCATCTCTAAATTGGATGGAGCACCCCTGGAGCAGGAAGAGGCCGTGGTCCTCTTGCAGCCAGGTGAATCGACGGTGATGGATGTCTTCCTGCCGCATCGTCCTATCCCGCGTGGCCGAGCACAAGAACTTAGCAAGATGACCTTCGAGCGACAGAAACAGGAGTGCAATACGTTCTGGCGATCCAAGCTGGAGAAAGCATCGCGGATCGAACTGCCGGAGAAGCGTATCACCGAGATGATTCAAGCCGGGTTGTTGCATCTAGACCTCATCACCTATGGCCGCGAGCCCGATGGCGCTTTGGCCGCAACCATTGGTGACTATCCCCCGATAGGTTCCGAGACCTCCCCCATCGTCCAATTTATGGATTCTATGGGTTGGCATGATACCGCGAGGAGGGCGCTCAACTTTTTTCTGGAAAAACAGCATGATGATGGTTTCATGCAAAACTTCAATAACTTCATGCTCGAGACCGGAGCGGCCTTGTGGTGTATCGGGGAACATTATCGCTATACGCACGATGATGCCTGGATACGGGAAATTGCTCCCAAGGTGAGAAAGTCTTGCGAATTTCTGTGTCAATGGCGTCAGCGGAATCAGCGGGAAGAGCTTCGAGGAAAGGGCTATGGCATGCTCGAAGGAAAGACTGCCGATCCCGAGGATCCCTTCCGTTCGTTCATGTTTAATGGCTATACCTATCTCGGATTGAGTCGGATGGCGGAGACATTCGAGAAGCTCAGTCTACCTGAAGCCGCGAAATGGAAAGCGGAGGCTGAAGGACTTAAGGCCGACGTTCGAGATGCCTTCTTCACCGCTCTGGCATCTTCCCCGGTCATACCTTTGGGGGATGGAAGTTGGTGCCCTACGAGCCCGCCATGGGTGGAGTCACGTGGCCCGCTAGCCCTGCACATCGATGGGAGTGCTTGGCACACTCACGGCTCGATGGTTGCACGCGACTCCCTTCTCGGCCCTCTCTATCTGGTCTACCAGGAGATTGTTGAGCCGTGTGAGCCGCCCGTATCTTTCTTGCTCAATTTCCATAGCGAGTTGATGACTGACCGCAATGTCGTTTTCAGCCAGCCTTACTATTCCCGGCATCCTTGGATCCACTTAATGCGGGGGGAAACGAAGGCGTTTCTGAAAGCCTACTACAACACCATGGCGAGCCTGGCGGATCGTGAAACCTATACGTTTTGGGAACATTACTTTCGCGCTAGTGCTCACAAGACTCACGAAGAAGCATGGTTTCTCATGGAAACACGATGGATGCTGTACATGGAGCGAGGCAAAACGCTTTCTCTTCTGGCAGGTGTGCCCCGAGAGTACATGGAAGATGGAAAACGAATCGTTCTCACAAAGGTGGCCAGCTACTTTGGTCCCCTCTCGTTAACCGTCGAATCCAAAACCGCTCGTGGAAACATCGATGCGAGTGTGGAATGCACGTCGGATTGGCGGCCTGAACGAGTTGAGATACGCGTACCTCATCCTGCTGGAATCAAGGCGAAGAAGATTGAGGGGGGCACTTACGATCCAGAGACTGAGCGAGTCATCATCGAGCCTTTCGGAGGTACTGCCGAAGTGAAATNNCGATAATCGGGATCTTTGTTCCCACAGCCGCTTCCGGTAGTTCTGCTCAGTGAATAAGGAGAACTCGGATGGTAACAACGGAAGCGCCGCCGCTCGACACCCGCCACGAGCCTATCTGGAAGGACCCGGTATTCTGGTTTGTCATAGTTCTCGGTGTCGGCTACGGAGCGGTCTACAACATTCTGCCCACCAGTTTTCCGATTTTCTATCGTGAGTTTGGCACATCCTTGCGACAGATGGGGTATGCTCAATCCATTTTTTTCATCAGCTGTCTGGTCTTCAGCGTGGTTGGCGGGCCCGCGATCTCGGCCTTTGGATTGAAACGCTCTGCCATGGTCGCACTCGCGATGGCCGGGATTCTGTTGGTTGTGATTGGCGGCGCTCACGAATTCAGATCCGTGCTGTTGTGCGCTGGGCTGTATGGGTTTTCCATCATCGCACTCGTGGTTATTGAGTGTTCGATTGTCAGTGGACACTTTCGCGAAGGACGCCAGAGCGTTTTCTTCCTCGTGAGTCTGAGCGACTCTGGCGGTTCGATGATAGGCCCGGCTCTGTTTGGATGGTGGTTTGTGCAGGCGGAGCATTGGAAAATGAGCTGGCGCCTCGGCTACTTCGCAGCCGCGGGAGTTATGGCCTTTCTCCTAATATGGGCCCTGTTCATGCGCTCGGACAGCATGCCGGGAGACAGTTTCAAACCCGACACTCCCGGAGGCGGCCTTTCGGATGTCAAAGGGGTCTTGAGTGTTACCGCTTTTTATGTGGCCGTACTCCTGGAATTCTGCCACGGCGTCGCGCAGGGAGGAATGATTTCCTTCATGGGTCAATTGTATGTGGCCAAACTGCATATCGACCCCGGTCATGCCGCATATCTACTCAGCTTGAATGCAGCGGGAATCCTGGGTGGACGATTGATGCTTAGTTGGATCACCATGCACTGGGCCATCCCCGAATTAGTGGTGATCTCCGTGTGCGCGATTGCTGAAACGGCGGCATTTCTGGGCGCGATCCTGTCTCCTAGTTATTTGGGAGGCGCAATCATGTTTATGCTGGGTGGAGTGTTTGTTTCAGCGATTGGTCCTTCGTTGAATTCCTACCTCGGGGGAAAATTTTCCAATTGTACTGCCACCGCATTTTCACTCTTTGCCGGGCTGGGGAACGTTGGAGCCGCGGTCGGTCCGCTCCTTATCGGCATCATTGGAAATCGACTGGGAGTGCAGACGGGAATCTTGTTCGCTCCTTTGTTTACCACATTACTTAGCGCCATTGCTCTGGCCTGGTTTATGCGCGAAAAGCATTTCACGGAGAACGCCACGTCCCTTCAACATGAAATCGCTGCCACTAGTCATGATGAATGACCACTTAGTAATAAGCAGGAGGGTGAAGACCGGATGAAAATTGTGAAGATCTCAACCCATGTAATGGGAGTTGTACTTCCGCGGCAAGGAGTAGAAGCGGCTCGCCGGAACTGGATATTTGTCCGCATTGAAACAGATGAAGGAGTTACGGGCCTGGGGGAAGCGACTACGGAAAACTACGAGCACGCCGTAGTGGCGATGATTGAAAAACATTTTGGCCCTTACCTGATCGGGAAAGATCCTACCAAGATTACTCGTGCATGGCAGGAAATGCAGAGGCTGTTCTGGTGGCGGGGTGGAATTGTTGGGTCCAGTGCGATCAGCGGAATTGAGCAGGCCCTGTGGGACATTACGGGGAAAGTCTACGGCCAGCCGGTTTACAAGCTGCTGGGCGGGGCCGTGCGGGATCGGGTTAAGGTTTATGTGCGGAACGATTTGGGTTTGTCCGATGAAATCGCCGAGGCTAAAGCTGCCGTCGCCGAGGGGTTTCACGGATTCAAAACTGGCCCCGGCAAATACGATGATCCCTACAACGAGGAAAAACAAATCGATACGGCGGCCGCGCTCTTTACCGACCTGCGGTCCGCTGTAGGCCCGCATTTCGATTTGATGCTAGATTGCCTTGGTAACTTCTCCTTACAGGCGGCCCATCGACTGATCGAGAAGGTATATGACCTCAAATTGCTCTTCGTGGAAGAGCCGGTCAACTCAGATAGTCCACGCTCCCTGGTTGAATTGCGCCGTGCCTGGCCAGGAGTACGAATCGCTTCGGGCGAAAGACAGCTAACCCGCTGGGGAGTTCGGGAGTGGCTCGAGCTTGGAGCAGTCGATGTTTTGCAGGTGGACATCACGCACTGCGGCGGAATCGCCGAGCTTTTGCGAATTGCTTCCATGGCTGAGGTTTACAACATAAAGGTTGCTCCTCACAATCCGTACGGCCCTGTCGCTCTCGCGGCCAATCTTCATGCTTGCGCTGTAATGCCCAATTTCCTGACTTTGGAACACTGGCGCTATTACTCATTCTTCAATGAAGTTCAACAGTATGGTCCGCAGGTGAAAGACGGGTATCTTGAGCTTCCCAGCAAACCTGGTCTTGGAGTTGACCTGAATTGGGAGTACGTCGAGAAGCATAAATATCATGTTCTGCACCCTTATGGTTTTCCAGAAGCAGACGGCGGAATGGTGCTTGTCTAGCATCGAGGCGGGAGGGCGCTTTTGAATAGAGACGTTCTAAAACCGTACGATCTGAATAGTATCGATCACATCAGTGGAGTGGACCATAACGAATCGATTTCGGTCGGTCCCCGCGGCGAAGCGTACACCACTGGATTTAACACCTGCCGAGTTTTCAGGTTAGATCTCACTACAAACACCGCCGAGGCGTTCGCTTCCACAGCTCCCCGGCGTGTGCTGGGCCAGGTCGTGGACGCCGACGGAAATCTTTACTGCGCTGAACCGGATACTCCGGGCAGCCAGGTAATCAAAATTACGTCGGACGGCGAGCAGAGTGTGTATTCGAAGGGCCCTGCCAAACAGGGCTTTATGAGCGCGAATACACCTGCTTTCGATCGTTCCGGAAACATGTACATTTCCGACACCGGCTCTTGGTCCCAAACCATCGATGGCCACATTTACCGGATCCCGCCGGGTGGTGGGGACGCCGAGGTTTGGTGCGCGCGCCCCATCGATACTCCCAACGGCATCGCGATCGATCCCGAGGAAAAGTTTGTCTACTACGTAGAGACCTGGGGAAACAGCATCTCTCGAATCGCAATTAACAAAGATGGATCTTCGGGCGACATCGATCGTGTCGTGCACATGCCGCGCCACGTCCCGGACGGGATTGCGTTTGATGAGGACGGCCGTATGTGGATTGCTTGCCATCGCCCGGACAAGATCTGCGTCTTCGATCCGGCGACGCGCAGGCTTGAAGTATTTGCCGAAGATTGGCAGGGAGAAGCTCTGCGAGGTCCATCCCACGTGGCCTTTGCCGGACCGAATCGGGATATTCTGCTCGCCTCATCGCTGGATCGAGCCACCGTCCAAAGGTTTGATCACCCCGGCGTGCGTGGCTTGAGGCTGAACAATCCAAAACTCTGAAAGGGACCATCTCGATGGAGCGGCTCAGACTTCGATTCGGGATTATTGGCACAGGGAACTTTGGTCCAATATTAGCGACATTCATCGGCGAAGTCGCTGATGTGGTGGCGATCTGCGACCCGAGTCCCAACTCCCGATCCAGGTTTGTGGAAAGCACTGGGCTGAAGGTCGCAGAGTTTGCTGACTACCAGAGCCTGCTTGAGACAAGAGATATTGACGCAGTGGCCCTGACCGGTCCGAACTTTACCCACACGCCGATCGCGGTGGCCGCCGCGCAAGCGGGAAAGCATGTTTTTTGCGAAAAAACCATGGCTCCAACCGTGCCTGATTGTTGGAAGATGGTTCGTGCATGCGAAGCAGCCAACGTGAACCTGATGGTGGGACATAAACGTCGGCTTCGACTGCCGTGGGCCAGGATGATTCAGCTCCGCGAGCAGTTGGGACAGGTTGCTGCCATCTCCATCGTCGGCTATTTCGATGCCCGCCCAGACGACTTCAAGGGCTGGTGGACTCGTGAATCCGAGAGTGGGGGAATTCTGGCTCTTTCCGGGGTTCACGAACTGGATTGGATGCGTGCTATGTGCGGAGACGTGGAGGCTGTTTCCGGCGTGGCCGGGCCTCAAGTGGACCGGAGATATGATTTTTCCGATTCCATCCACGTAATGCTTCGGTTTCGGTCTGGCGCAATTGGATTTCTCGGAGTCTCACTCTCCTACCCGTTGCGCCGGTACCGCCAGGTTTATGGGGCCGAAGTGACCTGCCGCCATGGAGGCATGCGTCTGGTAACGTCTTTCCAGGAGGTCAACCTTCACTGGAAATCGCTCAGCGAATCAGAGGAACACCACGAGCGGTTTGAAGAGCCCGGAGGAGATCCCGTCGGCGCCAATGAGGCTTTGCGGAAAGAGACGAGGGATTTTGTCCGCTGGATCGTCGATGGAACTGAACCTTGTCTGACGTGGCGTGAAGGTTTGCGATGTGTCGAAGTCATTGAAGCGGCCCGGCGTTCGACCAAACAGAGCGGAGCCTGGATACCTCTTCCGCTTTATCCCGAGCTCGAGATGAAGTAGGCGCGATCTTGGATAGGTTTGACGAAAAATACCGTTCCGATTCAATACACCTGTTTGAGAACGGATTCGTCGCGCCACTGCTTGAAGTTCTTTCTCAATTCGAATGATTTTTGCGACAGGCCACTGCAGTTCTGCGCGAGCACCTCGAAAATGCGATTCGCAATCACTCGATGACCTAAATTGTTAGCGTGCACACCGTCCGGATCGATCATCCAGGTTGCCATGTCCTCTGCTGCGAAGACGTCGGCATACAACACGTCACATTCCTCCGCCATCCGCTTGATACCGCAGTTGTAGCCCATGAAGGTGGCGATATTGGCCTGATTGTAAGGAAGATACCGATCGAATCCCGTCATGAAATATGCATTAACCATGACGATTACCGCGCCGGTCTTCTCCTTAATGTCCGAAGTGATATGGTGAAGATCCTTGAGAAACTGCGCCAGAGGCGTTCCTCCACGCGCATCGTTTAGCCCATATGAGATCAGCACCAGGTCAGGATGGTGGTCGACGACATGCTTTTGGTAACGTTGCATCGCACTGGGCTTGCCCGATTGTTCGTAGCTGGTACTTTCGCGAGAGATCAGGTTAGCCCCGATACCGCTGTTGACCATCTGAATAGGCTTCAATTGTGATTCATTGATTAGTTCTGCGAGCCGACTCACCCACGTCAGTTCGCGACTTGTCGCCGTTCCTCCTGCGGTTGTGCTTTCCCCCAGCGCTACGCCAACCTTAAACGGCTTGTTGCAGTAGTCACGCTTTCCATTTTCCACTGACGCACTCCTCGCTATTGTTGAAAATTGCGATCCCCGTGCCTCCGTCGTCAAACCGCCGCTGAGTGCCGCGCCGGTCGTGGCCGCGGCCCAGTTCATGAATTCGCGACGGGAAGGCATTCTGATTGGTCCTTGAACATGGGTGAGGCCGCTATGCGGTTTCATCGCCCTGCAATGCGTGCCCTTCCGCTCAACTGGCCTCTGCTGCATCGAGACACAAACTGCGGCCCCCGAGCGGTTAGCTCTTGGTGGGAGGTTTGCCGGCAACCAGTGCAGTCATCCCCCCATCGACGACATAGATCGCGCCGGTGACAAAAGAGGCGTCATCGCTGCATAAAAAAGCAATCACCTTGGCCACTTCCTCGGGCCGCGCAATACGCCCCAGAGCATGAAGTTGGCCGATATCGCGCAACAGGGACTCCAGCCCGTCGCTATTTCTTATGCTGGCCTGAAGCATGGGCGTATCAACCGAACCGGGGCAAACACAATTCACACGGATGTTGTCGACTGCATGGTCGACTGCCAACGCGCGCGTCAGTCCTCCGATGGCATGTTTGCTGGTGACATAGGCCACTGAGTTGGGCAGCGCGCCCAGCGCCTGCACCGATGATACGTTGACGACAGCCCCGCCCGAAGTTTTCATCAGCGGAAAGAACGCGCGGAAGGTCAGAAACATGGACTTGAGGTTGACTGCCATTACCAAGTCCCAGGTTTCCTCCGAGGTTGTGGTCCCTGTTCCGTAGCGTTGAATGCCGGCGCTGTTTACCAGAAAGGAGACCGGGCCGAGTTCCTTGGAGATTCGTGCCGCTGCTGCCTCGACCGCGAAAGCGGACGACACATCGCAAACCAAGGATAGGTAGTTTCTGTTGGAGTTGGAGTTGACCACACGTTGATCCAAAATGGCGACTCTCGCCCCCCGGGATGCGAATTCGGCGGCCGTTACTTCGCCAATGCCGGAGGCTCCACCGGTGATTACAGCGACTTTATCTGTCCATGGTCTCGCATCACTCATGAATCGCTTCGCCGGATGGAACGCCGATGCCGTTCGGCACGGAAGTCAGGGAATCCGTATCGATAAAAATTAAGGACCAAAACCATTATGTATTTATTGCTATTATTTCATAATAATAATTATCTTGACTGAGAGGCGTTAAGAATGCTTTCATATTGTTCACTGTTGAAAGATAAATAGCAAGCGCTTGCAATTTTAGCAGAGTTTGGTCGGAGATTTGAGAATTAAATCCCGATAGTTTCGTTTGCTTCGCCCCAGGAGGATAGTGCAGTGGCCAAGAACCCCCAAACCAAGACTAGCTCGGTGCCTTCACCCTTGCCCCCTTACGTTGCCAATGAGAAACAGCAATTCTCTTTTCTGATGAGTGAAGATTTTCAAGAGAGAGTCAACATCGCATGGCGGGTTGAAGAAGCGGAGAAAGATCCGAAGAATCCGTTGGTGGAGCCTAAGTATAAATGGGACAGCGGCTGCGTTTTCCTGCATGGCTCCGTGCTGATCGACCCCGCAGACAAGCTGTGGAAGGCTTGGTATCTGAGCAANNGATGGCGTGAATTGGACGAGGCCGGAACTTGACGTCGTGTTACGCGACGGCAAGAAAACCAACATTCTGCTTGACCTCGATTCAGGCGGACTTAGCCAGCATCCTTCCATCATCCTGCATCCGAACGCGCCGCCCGAGTACCGCTATGAAATGTACCTTCTGCGCTATCCGGAGGAAAGTGGACCTCACTCTGTCGTAAAAGGGTTTGCGCCGCTGCCGGGTGAAACCAAGACTACCAGCGGAGTCTATCGTTACCACTCCGCGGATGGTAAACATTGGAAGGCGTGGGAGAAACTCACGCTCGACACNNGTGTCTGTCGGTGACTGTCGAATCATTGTCGTCCGCACCAGCGAGGATGGGTCCAACTGGTCTGGTTTCGAGCCCGTTATAACGCCGGATTGGATGGATCCACAGGACACGCAGTTCATGGAACTGGATACTGTGCCCGAATCTGGCGGCTACATCGGAATTTTGGCCGTCTATCACCTGCTGACTCAGACAATCGATATTCAGTTCGCTGCTTCTCGCGACGGCAAACGCTGGTGGCGCCCCGATCGCCGGCCGTGCGTTTCTCTGAGTAGTCTTGGAGAGTACGGAGGAGGCATGATCTGGCCACTGCAGTCACCCCTTCATCACAATGGCAGGTTTTATTTTTACTACTCCGGTTGCGACGGGTTGCACGCTGACTACATGACCACGGAGGTGGTTCAAGGACTCCGGAGAGGGAAAACTTTAAGCTGGCCTAATTACCCTACCGGCTTGCGGCTGGAGCAAGACGCTTACTCACCGCTGGCGTCCATGACCTGGTTTCACAGTGCTGGATGTCGAGCTTCATGGAAAGCGGGCAGGTTGTGGGCCGCTGTCACAGCCAGTGGCGGACCCATGGAAGGCATCCTTGGGACCAAGACGCTCTCCGTGGGTGGGAAGCACCTGCGTGTGAACGCCGTGACCATTCGAGACGGCTCGCTGCAGGTGGAACTGTTGAAAGGAAAGTCGATCCCGGGTCGTGAGGGACCACTCGCAGAAGGTGTCGTGCAAGATGAAAAGCCCATTCCTGGATTCAGCCGCGCTGATTGCAAGGTTTTCAAAGGGGACAACGAATCTGCATTGATTCAGTGGAAGGGTGGCGACCGGTGCCCGGCGGGGCAGGTTCGGGCACGCTTCTATCTGAACCAGACCCGCCTGTACTCGTTCGATTGGACGGAGAAGTAGTAACTAGACAAGGTTCATTTTCTATTTACTAACTCGAACGAGGCTCATAAGTGATGGCAAACAAATCTGCGATCGAGAACGCAACAAACGCCCCTTCTTTGCCGGCCTACCAGGCAAATAAAGATTCTCAGTTCTCGTTTCTAACTGGCCCCGATTTTCCGGAAAAGCACAATGTGGCGTGGAGAATCGAAATTGCGCGGGAAGACGCGGCAAATCCGCTGCTTGAGCCCAAGTATCCGTGGGACAGCGGTTCGATTGCGAGTTACGGAACGGTGCTGCTCGATCCGACGGACGGTCTCTGGAAGATGTGGTATATCTGCCGGATCCCTCGCCCCACACCTTCATCCGGTCCGGCCACAGGGTGGAGTTTGGCCTACGCGGAATCCGAGGACGGCGTCCATTGGAATCGGCCGGAGCTGGACATTTCGCTGTTTCAAGGACAAAAGACGAACATCTTGTTCGACCTCGAGTCGGGTGGATTATCGCAGCAGGCTTCGGTGATGATTCACCCCGATGCGCCCGCCGACTGGCGATATGAAATGTTTATTTTTCGCTGGACAACCTACGAGGGCGCTTCTCACGTCGTGCGCGGATTTCCCTTGGCCCCGGGCGAATCCAAGCACACGGATGGGATTTATCGTTACCGGTCGGCGGACGGAAAGCACTGGCAGGCGTGGGAAAAAATCGAAATGGACACGCGGGACAGTATATGGGTCTCACAGTTATCCGACGGGACTTATCTAGCTCTTTCCAAAATAGTGATAGCAGCGTTACCTGGGGGCCTGGTTCCGTACGACTGTGCCGTAGGAGAGTGCCGTATTATGGTGCGGCGCACGAGCGCGACGGGAACCGAATGGTCGCCCTACGAGTTAGCCATCCTGCCTGACTGGCAAGATTCCCCTGATACACAGTTCATGGAACTGCTTGTGCTTCCCGAGCGCGACGGCTACGTGGGATTGTTGACCGTCTATCACGCTTTCAACCAATCCATTGACATTCAATTTGCAGCGTCGCGCGATGGCAAAACTTGGTGGCGTCCGGATCGACGGGCATGCGTGCCTTTGCGGCCTCTCGGCGACTACGGAGGGGGAATGATTTGGCCAATGCAGCCGGCGATTCACCATGATGGAAGAGTGTATCTGTATTACTCGGCACAAGAGGGGCTGCACAACGACTATCTGAATACAGAAGTGGTGGAAAGATCGCGCCAAGGGGGACTTCCCAAGTGGCCTCACTATTGGACTGGTGTTCGGATGGGGCAGGAGGCGTATACGCCCATTGCCGGACTTCTCTGGTCCCACGGAGCCATGTGCCGCGCGTCGTGGGATGAGGGCAGGCTGTGGGCCGCCGTCACCGCCAGTGGCGGCCCGCTGGAGGGAATGCTAGGAACCAAGACGCTCTCCGTCGGCGGGAAACGCCTGCATGTCAATGCCGTGACTGTGCGGGATGGGATGCTTGAAGCCGAACTGCTGAAAGACGATCAAGCGCTTCCAGAGTTTACGAGGGCAGATTGTATACCGTTTCGTGGCGATGAAAAATCGGCCGTAATCCGGTGGAAGGGCGGAGACCGTTGTCCAACCGAGAACGTTCGAATGCGCTTTTACCTGAACCAGGCACGGCTGTACTCATTTGATTGGAGCGCGGAATAGCCACGAACTTGAGAAGAGGTTGTTACGGCAGCGGAATGCTCATTCCACCCACTATACGGATGATTGATCCCCAAGACTCATCGCAACCTATTTCCCGCCTTGCAGGCGCCGACAAAGCGTCCCGCCCTACACTCGTCCGCTGGCATGTCATGGCGCTGCTTGTCCTGGTTTCCGCACTTACTTTTGTGGATCGGTTGAATCTGAGCATTGCTGGAAAGTTCATCCAGGATGAGTTTCACTTTTCGGCCCAAACCATGGGTTGGATATTGAGCGCTTTCGTCTTGGGATACGCGCTCTTCCAGGTTCCAGGTGGCTGGCTCGCGGATTGCTACGGGCCGCGCGTGGTAATCACAGGCGCAATCCTCTGGTGGTCAATCTTTTCAGCAGCGACCGCCATCGCGCCACGCCTGCCGCTTGCCCGTTGGTTCGGATTAGCGTGGTCATTTGCAATCATCCGCTTCCTGATTGGCTTGGGTGAGGGCGTCACCTATCCCAACGCAAACAAGATTGTCTCCTCCTGGATGGGAGCAGCTCAGCGGGGTATCGGCAATAGTATGTTCCTCGCAGGTATCGGAGTGGGCGGCGGGATAACGCCGATGTTGATCGCCTGGGTAATGAACAACTGGGGATGGCGAACGTCCTTCTATGCTTGCGGATGCATCGGAATTGTGATCGCCGTGGTTTGGCATTTCTACGTCAGGGACTGGCCCTCCGAGCACCCGGGTGTCAACATGGCCGAGTTGGCGCAAATTCATGCCAATGATGAGAGGAGTGCGGCCCCGGTCTTCGGCACGCCCCCCACTCTTGCTCGCGGGGGTCGGGTATTTTTGACTGCTTCGGTGTGGGGTCTGGTTTTGAGTTATTTTTTCCTCGGATACGCTTCCTACCTGTACTACACATGGTTCTACCTCTATTTGATGCAGGTCCGACACCTCACCGTAATTCAAGGCGGGGTGTGGGGATCAACCCCATTTCTTGCCATGGCGCTACTGACGCCTGTGGGAGGACTGGCTTCGGACGCGGCCGTCCAGCGCCTGGGCCGGCGGCGAGGCCGGCAGAGCGTCGTCTGGTTCGGTTTGACGTTCTCGTCCGCGCTGCTTTGGTTGGGAAGTCATACTGCCGACAACACGCTCGCAATTCTCGCCCTAGCAGTCGCCGCGGGATTCATCGGCTTCGCCTCAACCGGCTGGTGGGCGGTATGCAATGACCTTACGCCAAATTTTTCCGGATCTCTTTCCGGTCTCATGAACATGGGAGGAAATCTTGGCGGATGGATCTCGCCCGTTCTTACCGCCTACATCGCAACCCACTTTGGATGGACGCGAGCTCTTGATTTTGCGGGTGTGCTCACTCTGGCAGCGGGAGGATTGTGGTTTCTTGTAAATGCCGATCAAAAGTTGGAAGAAAGCAATCCCTTAGTAATGCCACACCAAGGACCTTCTTTTTAATTGTGGGCGTTTGACACTAAGAAGCACCGTACATCACATCGACGAAGAAAGAGTCCAGGTTAACTTGCAAAGGAGAAAGAGATGCCCCTCAACGATTTCGTCACGCTCGGCCATTCTGGGCTCCGTGTGAGTCCTTTCTGCCTTGGCGGTATGACTTTTGGCGAAGAGTGGGGAATTGGCTCAAGCGTAGAGACCTCACAACAAATCATCGATCGGTTTCTCGATCGCGACGGCAACTTCATCGACACCTCTAACGTGTACACGCGCGGTCACTCGGAGAAAATCATCGGCGATCATATTGGCCGTCACCCGGCACGCCGTGACCGCGTCGTCATCGCCACGAAGTTCTTTGCCAACCTGTACCAGGGTGATCCCAACGACGGCGGCGCCAGTCGCAAGGCCATCACTGCTGCTTGCGAGCACTCGCTCCGGCGTCTCCAGACTGACTACATTGATCTGTACTGGCTGCATTGCTGGGACAGGTTTACGCCCGTCGAGGAGACGATGCGCACGCTCGACGATCTCGTCACCGCAGGCAAGGTGCGCTACCTTGGTTTCTCCGACACGCCTGCATGGAAGGTCGCCGAGGCGCACGTGACTGCCTGCCTTCGCGGCTGGACGCGGCTCATCGCGCTGCAGATTGAGTACTCGCTGCTGGAGCGCACCGTCGAGGGAGAGTTGATCCCGATGGCGCGCGAACTCGGATTGGGCGTCACGCCGTTTGCCCCACTGAAAGCTGGCCTGTTGAGCGGCAAGTACACGCGCGCGAACGCTGCGCAGGCACAACCTCGTCGCGGCGCATCGCTGGCGAAAGCACTCAATGAGCAGGCTTTGTGCGTGATTGACGTCCTCATTGATGTAGCAGGCCAACTCGGCGCGACGGTGCCCCAGATCGCGCATGCATGGCTGCGCTCGCGACCTGGCGTCAGTTCGGTGATCATGGGGGCGACCACGGTGCCACAGCTCGACGAAAACCTAAAGGCACTCGATGTGCAACTTTCCTCCGAACACCTCGCAGCGCTCGACAAGGTGTCGCGGCCTACACTCAACTGGCCGGCCGATGCTCTCGCCAACATCGGGATGTTTGGCTACGGCGGGACGAGGATCAACAGCGAGACCTTCCCCGTGAATCCGAGGGCGCCGCAGAACGATGACGAGCGCTACTAGTTCAGACGGAAACAAAAGCACTGGACATCGCATCGACAAAAAGGGAGCCCAGTTGAGAAGAGAAAGAGGGAGCAACATTAGTTGCTGCTTGAGGCTCATGCTGACCGGGTTGATGGCAGCCAGCCTTCTGGGAATGGCGGCGCCGGCGCAGTCAGGTACCGCAGCCGGACCGCAGTCAGACAGAATGCCGCTGCTCATGCCGGACGATTTCAGCGAGTTGCATCTGGTTGCGTGGCGAGTCGAGCCAGGGACACTGGATCCATCAAATCCGCTCTTAGAGGGAGAAATGCCGTGGGATTCCGGAGGCGTAGGCATCCATGGTTCAGTTTTCCATGATGCCATCAGCGGGAAGTGGAGAGCCTACCTTGTCTGCACTACTCCCGAAGAGCCCTCCGACGATTGGCCTGAGCCGTGGTCCTCCGAGCAGGGACGCAAACGCCGTCTCTGACTCTATGAGAGCGTCGATGGGATTCGCTGGACCAGACCGGAGCTTTCCCAAGTTTCATTCGGAGATCACAAGACAACCAACATCTTGTTTCGCCTGGACCAAGGCACATCTGCCTACTCTTCCATTCTGACGGATCCATCTGATCACGCGGCACCCTACAAGATGTATCTCCTCCGGGAGGGTTCCTTGGAAGGGAACCCTCCTGCCGGAGTGGGTGGCTACTATTTCTATCAATCCCGCGACGGCTACAAATGGGAACTTGCCGGTGGTCCAGTCAAAGATCCCATGAACGGTGATCTCGCTTTCTTCTATCACCTGAAACCTGACGAATATGTGGCCTACTACAGACTCGCGGGCCAGCCGCAGCCCAGCGATCATCTGCCTCCCTACGAGAATAGTGCTCGCCGGTCGATTTACCGGGCGACCAGCAGTGACG
>PLBX01000162.1:0-1350 GCA_003135495.1 Acidobacteriaceae bacterium
GAGAATTGCAGGGTAGTTAGTGTAATGGCGATGTTACAACAGTTATCCTTGCTTGCGATTCGCTTGCGCTTGACGTATAAACGGCACCACCGTGGAAGACACTGTAGAAGCACAGGTTGCGACGGAAGATAAACCAGTGGGGCACAGCGGTAGTAGCTGGCAAGCTCTATGGTTTCTTCTTCATTTGGCAGCCGTCTACGCGCTAGTAAAGTTCTGCACTCCGTGGCTGTCCGGGTGGACAGCCGGGAAGGTGCTTCCTCTTTTGCAACATCCGACCTCCTCAGGACCTTTTCAATTTCTCTTTTCTTACCTATTCGGATTTAGCTTCTTTCCTGCATTTCTTTTAGGCTTGATCAACTCCAGATTCAAGCACAAGGCCGCCCAATTCGTCTGGCTGGTGCCCACCGTTATTCTCGCGTACAAGTTTGTCACCTTCCCGGCTCCGTCTGTATTTGGGAGTCAACTCTCCGCTGCATTTCATCAGTATTTTGCAGGTGGATTCCTGTTTCCGGGGTCTTGGGCGATGAGCGATATGAGGGACTTTGGATCACCCGACACGCTGCGGGGCTTAGCGCAAATCGAGTTCACTGCTCCGTTCTATGCTGGCGTTGGGTATTGCCTTGCCGCGTGGATGGGGCGTCGAAGTGATCTGAGCCGAAAGATCACAGAAAAAGTTGAAAGATGGGAAGAAACCAGATTCGGGCATCAGCCGTAGGAAGCAACTCAACTGTCGCAAACAGGCGATTATACTAATTGACACGTAGTTAGTGAAATCGCGATTTTTCACCAGTCGAGTCGGACAGTACGAGATGTTCTAAGCTATGGGCATGGACGAGTTCTTTTCTGAGATGCAGAGGCTCCGCGATGTGGTCGTGGAGAAGCAGATTTACGACACCTCTTGGACCGACGACTGGAACACGCTGACCTCTTCGATGGATGCTCTTGAGGACACTCACCACGCCATTTCGGCATTCGTCGCCGCGGCCTCGAAGTTGGAACCTAAGCACCAGAAGCGTGAACTCGGCGAGCGCTACCTGCGAAGCTATGGTGTGATGCAGGCCTTTGTGATCCAGCAGGATGCTGCTCTCAACCTTCATGTGTCGCTAGGTATGCCGGAGCCCGACTTGAAGCCCCTAGACCAAATCCGGGACTTGAGGGTCGCGGCAGCTGGCCACCCCACGCTGCCAGTGGCGGAAGTCTTGAGGCGGTTGGAGGCGTCGTCGCCGAGCGAGGCCGCCCACATAGTGCCTGGCAGTAGAGCTGCCACACTGAGTGCCACTAGGACCAGATGTCGTTTCATGATCGCTCCTTGTGCGAACGCATTTTAACCGGAATCTCCTTTTTGACTTC
>PLBX01000162.1:1380-2553 GCA_003135495.1 Acidobacteriaceae bacterium
GCCCGATATTCCGCCACTTTTGCAACACTTCTCCTTGCCGAGCCCTTTGTAGACAGATTCCGCTGCTTGAGCGGGCCACCGCCGATCTATCCCGTGGGTATCCGTAACAGCGCGATCCGGCCCAGCATCGCCCCGAACCGCCGCCGCGTCAGATGTCCTTCCGCCAGCAGCAGGCCAGCCTGTTGCATCGCCCTTTGCCACGTATATTTTCTTCCGCAGGGCTTCCAGACTGTACGAACCCCTGACGAAAGCTGTGTCGAACGTATCGCTCTTTTCGGCAAGCCACGATTGAGGAGTACCGTTGAACCACGACGGGTTCTTGATGAACCTGTGGGGAAGACCGAACACTTCCTTCGGGTCAACGCCCGCGTTGTGGGCAGTGTGGGGGTCGATGCCCTGATCGCCATCCCGATACACCGCGATAGAACCGTTCAGGGGATCGACGCGATAGACCGATTCCTGCGTGATGAAATCTTTGGTCAGGTCGGCCCGCTGGTCGCGAGCGGTAAACATCCACAGGAAGAAAATGAAGATCAGGAGCAGGACGAAAAGCGCGGAGTAGACGAACGTCTTGATGATCCCGACGAGGATGTGCAGTGGGTACGTGATCCATGTGGCGTCGTCGATCATCCGCTCCATCTGACCAGTCGCCATAGTTGAGAGCCCTCGATTATTGGTGTTCATATCCATAAGAAAGCTGAACAGCTTCCCCGATCTCCTCCCGATTGAAAAAGTTCACTGCATCGGTTGCACGAGACATTCGAATGCCGCGTTGGCGTCCGTCTCCCACCGCATGTTGCGCTCGTCCCAAACAATTTCCTTGCGGGCGATCCTTAATTCGCATTTGTTCCAAACCGCCGCGAAAATCCATTTGCTGTCAACGTACTCGACCACCGCGATCCCACGGCCGAGGACCGCCACGCGGTCTCCCCTCATCAAAGTTCTGTCCCGCTGACGCCGGGCGTAGTACTGCGTGCGTTTCCCGATCAGATAGTCCAGCCCCGCCGCGTCGTAGCCCAAGCCCCTGCGGCAGAGAGGGATACTCTGCCCGCAGCCAACGATGAAGATGTCTGTGTCGTAGGCGGCGAGGGCCCCCAAGCGGGCCTCCATTTCCTTTGTGTCGGACGGAATCGCGTCGGGCTGCAAGACGAGGCTCTTGGGGTATGCGAACTG
>PLBX01000024.1 GCA_003135495.1 Acidobacteriaceae bacterium
ATCGAGTAAAAAAACAACGAGCTTCATCGTCGACAACCAAAATCTTTCCTGCCATGGCATCTTCCATATTGGGCCATACCGAATATGAACTCAATCTGTATAACGAGCGGAAGGAGTACGAAAGTAATACCGAGACTAGAACGTCGTGCGGGCAATGTGTAGAGGTAGGAAAAGGAGAATAATGCTCGTGGCACTGAAGCTGCTTGTTGTAGACGACGATGGGCCAACACTGAAACTGATGCGCAAGGTTCTGACCTCTGTGAAAGCGGAAGTGCGCGCTCTTAGGGACGGCGAACAAGCGTTGACCCTGGTCAACCATGAAAGTTCGACGTTTTCGTCGATCTCCAGATGCCGAAAAAGTGGATGGTTTCGAACTCGCTCGACAGATCCGGGCTTCATCTTGGAACAAGTCCACCCCTATCGTGGTCGTCACCGGACAAGATGACACGAAAGCCATGCAGAAGGTGTTCGCAGCGGGAACCACCTTTTTTCTGCAGAAGGCCTATTGACAGGCAGAGGCTAACCAACCTGTTCAAAGCCGCGCGCGGCAAAATGTTCGAGAACCGCCGCCAATTCGCTCGTGTTCCGCTTCAGACCGAGGTGATCTGCCAAGTCGGCGATTAAACTTTACGGGGGCCGAGTTCAAATATCAGTCAGGGAGGAATACTGTTCGAGGTGGGACGTTCCCTGTCACCGGACACCACCGTCCGGTTGTCGTTCCGGCTTCCCGGTCGAGAGTTGAGAATAGACGTGACCGGTGTTGTGGTCAGGGTAGACGAGAAACAGCGGGCCGGGGTTCGATTCACTCACGTTGGTAGCAGAGAGCTGCAGCTCATCCGGGACCTCATCGGCAGTGACGACGGAGAAAGTACGCAGGCACAAAATAGGCCAATTTAGGTCGGGGATTCCGACGCCTCCTGTGCCGCTTCTAAGTAACAACGTAGTTCCTCTTGGGCTTCGGGCAACATCTTGGTGAACTTGATCCCATTTCCTACGCTGGGATCGCAGGTGACCACCGTTCCCAGTGCCAGCAGCGTGCCATCNNGACGTTACGCTACCGATCGGAACCTCGCTGCCCTCAGGACGTAACTCCACCGGCACGCGCACCTTTACGCGTGGGTGTTCTCTTCGATTCTGCTGCTGGCCGCGGGAGCTGTTCGCGTCGCTCGTATTCATGACTAATGGCCATACCTTGGTCACTTGAGGTCGGTAGCGTCAGAACGTCTTGAAAATGCTCCATTGGCCCAACCCACGTGAGTGANNCCCAGTGCCAGCAGCGTGCCATCAATCGTTATGTTGATATCGAGCTTGGTGTCTTTTGCCAATGTGAACATCATTTCTATTGGCCCAACCCACGTGAGTGACCCGATCTTTTCGCCAGGAGCTTACCACAGGTCGAGCTGAGCGGGGCAGCTGACTCCAGTGAAAATCCCAAGATTACAGATCCTGGGCCCTGAATACACTCATCGCATAGCCGGTGAACTCAATTGCGGAAACAAACAGGCTGGCAACGGTACAGGAACAGGTTCATGCGACATACCGTATAGCCTGCCAGGCCAATGCCGGTTTCGCGTGAACATCTTCGTGCAGCGGGGGAGCCACGCCTCGTGGTGCGAGTCATCCCCAAAAGGATTCCCAGTTTCGCAGATCTCAAGTTGCCTGTGCAACTGGCCGAGATTGCCAATCTGAGGAACGGCGTTGTGCTGGTTACGGGCCCAACCGGCTCAGGGAGCCAATCAGGCCTGTTGCGCGGTAGGTAAGTTCAGGCAGTTGCGCACTGTCTGTACAAGGTTCTGCCTTTCAACCGGTTTAACCAAGTATGCTGCTGCCGGCATTAGGCCGAGGATCCGTGGACTGATTCCCGAGACCACAATGGCGGGGATTTCTGAGGTTTCCGGCGTGTTTCTTAGTACAAAAAGCGTTTGAAGACCACCAGGTCCCGGCATCAGCACATCTGTCACAATCAAGTCTGGTAATAACCGACGTGCCTCCTCGATGGCTGCTGTCCCCGAGGAAACCATCACGATAGCATAACCTTCTGGTTCCAAATAACTGGCTATCAATTCGCGCGAAGCAAGATCGTCGTCCACGATCAAAACCAGCGGTTTGTCTCGCCTGGGCCTTGTAGACACCTATCCAACTTAGGCGAATGGGATAAAGTTGGAAAGTTACCTTCGTTCACCGACGGTGTGGTTCGATCCTTGAGTCACAACAAAGCCTGCTTCGTAATGTGTCGTGCACGACGGCCTTGATCGTGGCGGTGAACCCTGGCGCTCAAAGGCCGTAGAGAGGATTACGAAAGGTATCTTACGCCGATAACGCGTGCGCCGCTAAGCTGTCTTGATGCCAACATCGATGCGGAACTCCGCGCCTCTGGGTGAAATCCGGTGATTAAGAAGATGTCCTCGTTTATCGGGCTAGAGAACCGGGCCCCGCGCGACATGATGGATACTACAAGCCCGCCCATGAAGCAAGTGGAGCGCCGGGAGTGGTGGCTGTGGTCATTGGTAGTCATTATCAACCTACTCCTGACCGCTGGAATAGCTTCGTTTGCGCTCCCGTTGCTGCGCTCCGAGACGGACAACTCTTTAAACATTCAGCAGTCATTGCGCGCGTTGCTGGGGCTGGTATTGCTGTTTGACATCTACTCCCTGTACCAGCAGTTTCAGATCCATCGCATACGTCGTCAGTTGATGTCGCGCGATGACATGTTTCGCGTCATCAGCGAAAACGCAGCCGACTTGATCGCCGTGGTGGACGCAAACGGCAAGAGGATTTATAACAGCCCGTCCTATGAACGGTTGCTTGGTTACACCGCCGAAGAGTTGCGGACCACGTCCACGCTGGAACAGGTCCATCCCGATGATCGTGCGCGAGTGGCACATGCAGCAGAACAAGCACGCAAGTCGGGGTACAGCGAGAGGATAGAGTACAGGATCCTCCACAAGGACGAGAGTTGGCGGGTTCTGGAATCAACGGCCAGCGCGGTGCGTGATGCGAGTGGGAAATCGAACAGCCTCGTGATCGTCAACCGCGATATTACCGATCGGAAGCGGGCAGAGGAGCGGCTTCAGCACGACGCATTTCACGATGCGCTAACCGATTTGCCAAATCGCGCCCTTTTTCTGGACAGGTTGGGTCGCGCCTTCAGCCGAGCTAAGCGGCATCCGGAATACAAATTTGCCGTGTTATTCGTGGACATCGACGATTTCAAGAAGTTCAATGACAGCCTGGGCCACGCCGCGGGAGACGACGTGCTGGTCCAAATTGCACAACGGCTCACGAGTTCATTGCGGAAAGACGACACGGTGTGGCGCCAGCCGCAAGGGGGAGAAGGTCCACCCGCCAGTCAAGACAATGTTGCACGCCTGGGTGGAGATGAATTCACGATTCTCATTGAGGATATCCACGATGCGAGCGACCCTATACGCGTGGCCACGCGAATTCAGAAGGTGTTAGCCGCTACTCCGCTGTCAATCGAGGGACAGGAGGTATTCGCCTCCGCGAGCGTGGGCATTGCGTTGAGTACCAGCCCACACGACAGCGCTGCAGGCCTGCTGCGAGATGCAGACCTGGCTATGTACCGGGCAAAAGCTTTAGGTAAGGCACGCTGTGAGGTTTTCGATACGGCCATGCACGCAACTGCCGTCACGCGCCTAAAACTAGAAACTGAGCTGCGCAAGGCCATCGAGCACGGGGAACTTCGTGTGCACTACCAGCCCATAGTCCGTCTGTCAGATACAAAGATCGTTGGCTTCGAAGCACTGGTGCGGTGGGAGCGACCGCATGTTGGTTTGGTCCTCCCGGCAGAGTTTATTGTCGTGGCGGAAGAAAGCGGTCTCATCCTACCCATGAA
This sequence comes from Acidobacteriaceae bacterium, assembly GCA_003135495.1. GTDB lineage: Bacteria > Acidobacteriota > Terriglobia > Terriglobales > Acidobacteriaceae > Acidiflorens. The sequence goes on from PLBX01000024.1 coordinate 3,857, forward strand.
TCGCTGGCTGCGGCTCGAGGCATGCCACAAGATGCGGTCATGGCAGGCGGAATTTCCCTCCAATCCACCGCTGACACTAAGCCTCAACGTCACAGCCAAGGAGTTTGCGCATCCTGGGTTAATAAACGATATTGTTCAGGCTTTGGAGCAGACCGGCCTCGAACCATCCAGTTTGCAATTGGAAATTGTCGAAACGGTCGCGATGCGCGACGCAGAAAAACCGGAAAACGTGCTTCGACAAGCCAAATCTCTGGGTGTACGACTGAGCATCGATGATTTTGGCACCGGATATTCCTCGTTGAGTCGGTTGAGGCATTTTCCGGCAGATACACTGAAGATCGACCGATCTTTTATCTCCCGGATGGACATCGATGCCGACAACAGGGCAGTCGTTCGCACCATTGTGGCACTGGCGCACAATCTCGGCTTAACGGTGGTCGCAGAGGGGACCGAGACTCTGGAAGAGGTAAATGAGCTTCTAGCGATCGACTGCGAGTATGCACAAGGCTACTTTTTCTCACGCCCAGTGGACGAACAGACCGCGTTGCACTTACTGAGAACCGGTCTTTGCACCCAGATGTCGTCCAGTCGAGTGGCTGCCGCAAAGCCGCTCTCGTTGTCAGCCAGGAATTCGTTTTAGAACACATTTCTTTACGGCCGTTTTTCGCACAGGGGTTACGTGAAGTCTGCGACCCGGGTCACATTCGTGTGACAAATCACAATGAATATCGCAGGCCACGCTTTGCAGCACCAGCATCAGCGATTGACGACTGACTATGTGACCTCTCCTTCATCAGGAATTCGAAGCGATAAAATGACCTGAGAATTCTAGCGGCGGGTACGGGACAAACATGAATTAAGAATAAGACATTTCGGCCTATTTCTTGATCCATTTATGATCCACGANNACCGCTTTTGGCAGCCATCCGCGGGCAATAATTGACATGACTCATCCACTGGATTAAAGTGTCAGTTGTTGCCGATGAACTCAATTTTAAGGAGTCATCGTGCAATTGCCCTATAGCAGCACCGAGAGTTGTTCGCCCAT
>PLBX01000488.1 GCA_003135495.1 Acidobacteriaceae bacterium
CTTTGGCACCTGGCGGGATTCCGATGGGCGACTCATTTGGGGGATCAACGATTTCGACGAAGCCGCAATCTATCCCTACACCATGGACTTGGTCCGGCTGGCGACGAGCGCGTTGCTGGCGGCACAGGAAGAGCGCCTGGCAATCAAGCCGAAGGATGCGGCCGCTGCGATTCTAGCAGGTTACGAGCGCGGGATGGAAGAAGGCGGACTTCCCTTTGTCTTGGGTGAGCATCACGGTTGGCTTCGGTCGATCGCTGAAAACAAGCTGCGGGATCCTGTATTGTTCTGGGGCAAAATAGATCGTCTGCCGACGATTCGAGGCCCGATACCGGACAGCGCGCGAGAGGCGTTGGAGCACCTACTGCCGGAGGCGGGAATCCCTTATCGTTTGGCGCGGCGGCGGGCAGGACTGGGAAGTTTGGGGCGCCTCAGAATAGTTGCGATCGCGGATTGGAAGGGCGGACGCGTGGCGCGGGAGGCGAAAGCGTTGACCGCATCCGCGCTGCAGTGGCTGAACGCCAAGCGAGCGCCCTCGGAAATTCTGTATGCTGCGATTCTGCGGCGGTCAGTCCGTTGCCATGATCCGTATGTGCAGATGCGCGGGCACTGGATCGTGCGCCGGCTGTCTCCACATTGCTCGCGAGTTGAGTTGGAGGCGCTTGGCACCAGTCGAGGTGAGTGCCGGTTGCTGGATGCGATGGGGAGGGAAACGGCAAATATTCACTTGGGGACGGAAGAAAAACGGCGTGCCATTCTGAAGGATTTGCGGGCACGAAAAGGGAACTGGCTGTTGACATCCGCGGAGGTTATGGCGGAGTTGATGGAAAAAGATTGGAAGGTATGGAAGGAGCGCTGGCAGAGCTAGACACTCTGCCAGCGCCTTATTGGAGTGAAAGTCCGTGCGAGGACTCAGGTGGGTCGAAGAGCCGAAACTCCAAGGCTTGAGGTTTATTTTCAGCTCCGATGGTGATAAGGGCGTCAAGAATGCATTCCAGCGCGGCCGGGGAGCCTGACCAGACGCGAGAGAAAGATTCGCGATGCACTGCCAATTCGCCGACCAGGCGTCCAACCGAGTCCGGGCCAAGATCGGAATCGGTAAGAGTCGGATCGCTGCCAATTGGAAGCGGTGGATTGAAAGTAGGGGGAACGCGAAGGCTGGCTTGCGTGAGCCAATGGCCAACAATCGCTTTCAGGTGCAGTTTGCAGCAAACGCTCCGCATATTCGGTTGCGATGCAAGGGAGCAATGCCAGGAAAGAATCTTGAGGCGGTCATACCAACGGTTCTCGACCACCAGGAACCATCCTTTATGGCGGAAGGTGTCGAGGCCGCAAACGGAGCAGCATGGGCGTTTTGTGATTGCGTAATCCATCAGGCTCCCCTTGGCACTTAGCCGATGCTCGCTGCGTCGCGCGCGAGGTACTGTGGTCCCGCATGCTCGCTGATCGGTACGGTGAGCATCCCTTGGCTGGTATCGAAGCGGAGCGTGTAATGCCCCGAGCACGCATCGCACAGCCAGAAATGTTCGCGGCGCCGCAGCTTCCGGCGGTTGCCAAGGAAAGCCTCATTGCGATCAGAGGGGAAAGTTTCAGCCAGAAACAGCTTGCCTTCGCGTAGCGAAAGGAAGGGAACGGTACAACTGGGGTTTGCGCATTTATGAAGCATGGGCTGGAATCCATTCTTCTCTTCTGAGTTCTCGGCCAAAGAGATTCGATTGTGGATGCACGCGAGAGTCCGAAGAGCGAACCTGAGGATTAGGTTTCTCTAAATCTGTGGATGCAACTAGTTAGAGGCTCGAGACTGGACACGATCAGCAAAATTTAGTTTGAAATGACGGGATTCAGTCGCCCCTGACGGATACTCGTCATGGATGGCGAACATTTCCGGGGTGATGGAAATCACTGCGATGGTGGTTGAAGCTTTGCCGTTGAGATCCATTGCATTGCGCAGAATGACAAGGAGCTAGCGAACCATCCAAGCCGACGCTGCCACAAGTATGCCCACTGCGGCCATAACCAATCCGAGATGCCAGTAGATGCGGCGACCGGAGAGCAGAGTGATGGAACTCACAACGAGAGCGATTTCCAGGAAAACTTCGCTCAGATCGAAGCGGTCAGCTTTCCGCCGGGTATGTTCGCCGTCCTGCTCCAGTTCGCGCGCTTTGGCGTCGAGTTCCTTTTGTTCGCCCTTATAGCGTTCCGCTTCTGCCCGGTATTTTTCCTGCAGTTTCGACGCCCCATCGGCATCCTTGGCAGCGATGATCGAGGTCAGATCGGCAAACAGTTCGTCATTGTGGCGACGAATGTTCTTAGCCTGGTAATAGCCCCACTGGTCGGTCGCCTTATTTTGCAGAATGATTTCTTCAGTATGCGTGCGATGCCCCAGCAGGGACACGGTTGCCACCAGCACCGCCAGCACCGCCATGGTCAGCGTAACCGGGGCCAGATCGGGATGCTCCCGAGCATGCTCCGCATGTTCCTGCAATTCGCTTAACTCTTCAGTCATATATTTATCGTAAAGTTCCTCAAATTTGCTTATGAAGAGCCGGGCGTTCCCGCCCGGCCCACCCAACGGCGTCAGAGGGGGGACGCCGAGACGCCCGTCACTCCATCGTAACGCCCGCATCGATCATCGCAACAAATCGACATCGTTGCGTAGTCTATGAGGATAAATCAAGGCTCTCATTCGCCCATTACCTTTATGAGAACCCGCTTGTCGCGCTGCCCATCAAACTCGGCATAAAAAATCTGCTGCCACGTGCCAAAGTCGAGTTTCCCATTCGTCACCGGGACGATAACCTCATGGTGAATGAGCAACGCCTTCAGGTGCGAGTCTCCATTGTCTTCGCCCGTCTGATGATGCCTATAGTCCTTCCGGAACGGAGCCAGCGTCTCCAGCCACTGGTCAATATCTTGAATCAGCCCGCTCTCGTTGTCGTTCACGTAAACTCCGGCAGTGATNNACATAGGCACGCTTGGTTTTTGTGTGCAGAGTTACATATTCAGTGTGAAATTTCATGAAACTATTCTAGAAGGTATTCAGTTATCATTTCGACCAATCCCCACCCAGTTATCATTTCGACAGTCTCCACCTTGTCATCCTGAGCGCAGCCGAAACTTCACGAAGTGAAGTTTCCGCGAAGTCGAAGGACCCCTAACCAGTCGCCCGTCCCAAAGACACTTACCCTATCTTTCTTCGTCCCTCTTTATTTCTACTTTCCCGATTTTTCTTCCCGGTTGACAGGGGGTACCCCCTCCCCTGGGTCGGTATATTGGAATCAAGACTTTAGCGCAAATTTTCTGCCAAAGTCCTGAGCCGATTGGAGTTAGAGGTAAAGTCCTGAGCGCATTGGACTTAAGCACGGTTCTCAGTTCCCGGTTCTCGGTTCTCGGTGAAAAACCGAGGCGCGAGGGCGGAATTTGCCCTGAATTTGGTGCAATTGGTCTGTCGATTCCTGTCAGGAGAGACCAACTTCGCCAAAGTATTCCGGCGAAAGGGTTTACCCGCCCTGGGATTGAAACCTTACCTTTGTTCTTAGATATCAAGGAACGCGGTGCTATAGGACTGACCTATTGTTTAATTGTAACTTAGTAAGTCAAGTTATAACTCAGTAAGTCGGGCGGAAAACGAGATCGTAAGTGAGCGGTCTAGGAAGGGACGTTCAACCGTGCGGAAACATCCCGTTGCTTAGCGGGCCCGCCCAAGCTGAGCTTGGACGGGGCACCCTCGTGAGTTCAAACGATTGCAATGGCCCGGCGTACCCGCCAGCGGCGGGAGCCCAGGATATTCCGCTTCACTTCGCGAGGACGAACGCGGAGATGGCATCGACGACGCCGGCGGCGAGAGCATGGCCTTCGTCGGCGTAGGAAAGACCGACGTCCTTCGGAGTAAGCGACTGCAGCTCGCGCGTCTCGGACTTGTAGACATGATTGGCGTTNNGCGGCCATGAGCTCGTTCGCGACTTTCGACTGCCGCGAATCATGGGCCACCATCCAGAGCGATTGCGCTTCGGGGATGCGCGTCAGGTCCGGCGTGGCCGACCCCGGCGTCTGCATCGCCTTCTTAAACTCGGCGAGCGCCGCATCCACTTCCTTCATGTCGCTACCGGCCTGGGCGTGCAGGGCGCGGATCTGAGCGATCGCGGTGTCGAGGATCGGGCGTGAGGGGCCCGACATGCTGATCAGCCCGCCGAACTGTTTGTCGCCCTGCTTCGCGACTGCGGTGCGCGTCATGTGTATCGACCCCTCGCTGTGGCCGAGGACAAAGATCTTCGTACACTCCGGCCTTCCGGTGAGGAAATCATAGGTTGCGCTCGCCTCGTCCATGTAGTGCTGCATGGAGAGGACATCGATCGTTTTCATGTTCGTGCCCGAACCTACCTTGTCGAAACGGATGGATCCAATCCCCTTCGCCCGCAGTG
>PLBX01000027.1 GCA_003135495.1 Acidobacteriaceae bacterium
GCGCCGCGCATTCACGGCGAGTTGCTCAAACTGGGCTTCCATCTGTCGGAAGCCACTGTCTCGCGATGGCTTCGGCGAATTCCGAGAACTCCAGATCCCGCCAAACGCTGGCTGACGTTCCTCCTTAACCATCGCGAGGCAATTGCCGCCATGGACTTCTTCACCGTACCGACGCTCACGTTTGGTGTTCTGTATTGCTTCTTTGTCATCGGCCACGATCGGCGAAAGATTCTGCGTTTCAACGTGACCCGGAGTTCGAATGCTCTCTGGATCGTGCGGCAGCTGCGGGAGGCATGGCCGTACGTGCCGGCGCACAAATTCCTTTTGTTTGATCGCGACTCAAAGTTCGGAACGGATGTGATTTCGGCGGTGAGAGACTTGGGAAGCCACCCCACCCGCACTGCCTTTCGCAGTCCGTGGCAGAACGGTGTCGCGGAGCGCTGGGTCGGGAGTTGCAGACGAGACCTGCTGGACCACGTGATCGTCCTGAATGAGCAGCACCTCAAGCGGCTGATGGCTGAGTATGTTCGCTATTACCATGAAGATCGGACGCACCTCGGACTCGCGAAGGACACGCCGACGGGTCGGCCAACAGCGATGTGTCCTCTGGTGGGAAGCAAGATTCACTCCCTTTCTCGACTCGGGGGACAGCATCATCGTTACGCCGTAGCGGCATAGACTCCGACCACTCTATCAACCGGGATCGACTCTCATTGCCCCAATCAGAATCAGGCTGGCGAGCTTTTCGTCGGGGGCCGAGCCCGTGGATTGGAGTAACCTCGGGCTGGAGCAACGAATCACGAATCAACAGGCTGACACACCAGGCGGAGGAAAAGTTCTTATCAGTTCGTGACGTTTTGACGAACCACAGCCGATGTTGGCTATCAACAGCGACATACCCTAGTTCGGGAACCCGCGGGTCGAAATGCCATCCACTTTTCTTCGGACCTGCAATGCCGCGAGCATAGTCCACCCGAATGCGCTTGATAGTACCCACCCCAACGATTTCAGAATCTTTGCGAGCGACCGCGATGACCTTCGCGCGAGGCAGGTCCCGCGCCGTCGAGCCGGGGTCAACGGCATCCTCCGCCTGGATAATGGCGATGCACCTAGCCAGCTCCGCTTCGGTGAATTCACTTGGCGCGCCGCACGTGACATCGTAGATAGGGTTCTCACCGACGTCAGAATTTCCGGTCGTGCCGGGTTCAACAAGCTTGCCCATGGTCATTCAGAATTCTTCGCCTTGGCGCGGGCATCCAAGATGCGCGACAGATGATTTACGAGAAGGGCAATCGTGGATCGCTTCGAGGGAAGTTGAATTCGCCGCTGATTTCGCGACTTGGCTGCGGGCACCGTGAATTGCCATCTTCATCCTTCCTGGAGAATGTCTGGCAGGTCCCCAGGATTTAGATTGAAGAGTTCTGGGGATATCTTCAACAGGCGGGCCGCGAACTCATCCTCGCTGATCTCCCGGTGTCCGTCCTTGCTGTACGAAAATTCATAGCAGCGAAGCCATTGCGTTTCATGCGCCATTGTAGCTAGGCGAACCATATAAGCATTCTCGCCATAGAGCAGGACAAATCCCACAAGGTCGGGCGGCGAACAGTACAACAACACGCCATGTTGCTCCGTGAAGTTCATCTTAAATTCCGCTCCAAGCCTTCTGACAAAGCGACTATCAATAGCCACATCTCCGTCAGGTATCGGATCAGGCAGACGAACGTCGCCCATGATGTAGGCGCGAATCGGATCAAATTCGCTGCTGAGCACATACTGGGGGCCGAGAATCAACGCCACGGTTTCAAACGCGATCTCCGCTACGCCCCTGAATTCGTCGTTAGGACGAAATTTCAGCTTTACATCAATCTCCGGTCCTATTTTCTTTACCGTCGTTTCCTCGGCTGACTGCAGATTCAATTTGATCTCTGGCCACTGCGCTTCCAGCAGATTTAGAAAATCGCGTGACCGCTTTGGGTCAGAACATGAAACGTACGCATCGTCACTGCGATGCATCAACAAGCGCGGTTGAGAGCTTTCAGAGTCGGTGATCCGCACATCTGCCAGGTTTTTCTTTTCAATCCGCTTTTCAATGAAAGCAATGAGGTCATTCAGGCCTTCGCGGCCGCTTGCAAACACTTTGATTTGATCACCCAGCAAGTAGAGCTGTGGGCGCACTTCCGTACGGGCTTGGTTCCCAATCCGCACGCCGACATCGAGACCGCCCGGTTCCTGATATGAAGCATGGCCGCCGCCTAGCTGAGTCTTGAAGGCAGTAACCGGCGTATGCGTAATTTTGGACAAAGCGACCGGGGAATTCTCGGCCAGTGCCTGATCCACCACAGACAAATCCCCGTTGCACGTCCGGCACAACATGCTCACGCGAAGAGCCTGCCTTCTTACAATAAATACAGATCGATTCGTCAGAATCACTCGGAGCCATCTTTTCTCCTCCCGAGAGCCACGCGGCATCTGTTTCTTGACAGTCGAATTCTGATTCAGGCGCCCGACCGGAAAACAACCGGCGCAAATACCTCCCGATCAATACGCACGGTATGGTGCAATTTCCTCCGAGCGAGGACGGGGCTGACAAGTCGCACAAAGTGGATCTCCGTCGCCTCTTCTGTGTCTTCAATTATAAGGAAGACTTCGGCACTGCCGGCAACGGTTCGCCGGCCAGCCGTTTTTGTACCAGCCCGGCGAGGAAGTCCGCGAAGGGCGCGATATCCGCGCCGACACTCGCTTTTTCGAGAGCGTTCACGTAGGCGTTGCGGTCGGTTACCGGAATGACCGTCCACGGGTATCCGCCCGACGCCATCATCGTGTTCATCAGGAAGCGCCCGACGCGGCCGTTGCCNNCGGATATAGACCTGGCCGTTGCGGTAGCCCGCGAGATCGGCGGGCTTCAGCAGGCCAACGGTGACGCTCGGCGCGAACAGTTCGCGGTACCACGTACCGTGGTCAGCGTCCGCGACCTCTCCCGGATTTTCCCCATTCAGAATTTTGCCGAGGCTCTTCTGTACGGCCTGGAAAGCCTGCCAGTAGCCGCGCGCCGCCATGGCGTTCCGCTGTTCGCGGTCGCCCTCGTCGGCTTCCGGGTTCCACGTGCCGCTGCGCACACGCTCGATAAGAGCGGGCGTGACCCTGTAACCCTCGATCGAAAGCGAATGATAGGCGTCCGTGACATAGGCGTCGTTGACGCGCTTCAGGTACGCCTCGATATTGCGCGGCGCGCCCGGCGCTTTCGGGAAGCGTTCGATGACCGGCTCACGCATCTTCTGCCAGAGCAGCCGCAGCCT
>PLBX01000291.1 GCA_003135495.1 Acidobacteriaceae bacterium
GAACGCGAGCCCGCGGCGTGGCGTAGTTCCTGGCGCAGCACCGCCGACTCGATTCCCAGTCGATGCGAGATCTCGTTGGCCCACTCGTCGCGCACAATGCGGCTGGGCACGCGTTGAATGTGCGGCAGCAGATAATTCAAGGCCTTCACTTTGCCTTCGGGAGTGCGAGCGGGGAACAATGAACGCGAGCGCTCGATCAGGTAATCGAAATATTTCTGTGAGTGGGAAAGCGCCTCGCCATATGTTGCTGCGCCCTTGCGCCGAATAAACAGGTCAGGATCGAAGCCGGCCTCCAGGGTGAGAACCTTGATCTGGAACTCTTCGCTCACCAGCAGCGCCAGCGAACGCTCAGCCGCCGCGGCACCGGCGGTGTCGGGATCGAAATTCACCACGATGTTCTTGCTGAAGCGTCCCAGCAGCCGCGCTTGCAACTCGGTGAACGCCGTGCCGGAACTGGCGATCACGTTGCGAAAGCCCGCGGTGTACACCGAGATGCAATCCATCTGGCCTTCGACCACGATGGAGTAGTCGAGCTTACGAATCGCCTCTTTAGCATTGTCCAGATTGAAAAGCACTCGCGACTTCGAGTAGATCGGCGTCTCCGGAGAATTCAGATATTTTGGGCCCGCCTTCTCGTCGGTAGCAAGCGTGCGCGCGGTGAAGCCAATGACCTTTCCTTGATCGTTGCAGATCGGAAACATGACACGATTGCGGAACTTAGAGTAGATAGCGGCCGGCTGCGAGGTACGCGCTTCTGGCTGCGGGCCAGCACTACCCCCAAACTTGTCATCCTGAGCGGAGCGAAGGACCTGCTTTTGCCGAGAGCTGACAGCTGACGGCTGAGCGCTGCTCTCCTTCCACGAGAACAGCCCGCTCTCCCGCAACAGCTCTTCATCAAACTCGCGTCGTAGCGCATCTCGCAGCAGGAATCCGGAATCCGGCGCATAGCCGATGCGAAAGCGATCAATCATCTCCGCATCCAGGCCGCGTCCTTTTAGATACTCGCGGGCAGTCGCGCCTTCGGGACGCCGCAGGCATTCTTGAAAGAACGCGGTCGCGCGAACATGCACATCGAGCAACGCCATCCGAACCTGAGCGTCGCGAGCCTCCGCCGGACTGGAAAAACTGACCTTCGGCATCGGCACGCCCAGCTTGTGCGCAACCAGGCGAAGAGCCTCCGGGAATGTGATGTTCTCGACTTTCTGAACGAAAGTGAATACATCGCCCGACTCTCCACACCCAAAACAATGAAAAAATTGCCGCGTAGCATGCACCGAAAACGACGGCGTCTTCTCGGGATGAAACGGGCACAGCCCGGAAAAATTCTGCGCCCCCGCCTTCCGCAGCTTGACGTAATCGCCCACAATGCGGACGATGTCCGCCTGCTGCTTGAGCGACTCTTTGAAGTTATCGGAAGAAGTCGAGTTCATTGGAGGTGCACACTGCTTCAGTAGTGATTATGAGGGCTGAAGGAGCTGGCGGAATATAGCTTTGATGGTATTGCTGTGGGAAACGTGTGGATTACCAGCCTTGATCGTTCACGCCATTGGAAAAGTGCGCAGTTCTACTCAGCATCCGCCTTTCCGCTCGGCATCCGCTTTTCCCCTCGGCAATCCACTCTTTGTCATGCTGAGCGCAGCAGGGCGATTCGCGAAGCGAATCTCCCTGCGGGGTCGAAGCACCCCTGCTCCCTCCCGAATCTTTCATCCGAGGCACCATCCCTCACGCAGTATTGCAGGGCCTAGGGTCGCATCTCTTCGCTTCGTGAAGAGAATGCTGCGCTCAGGTTGACATTTGATGGGGAAGGCTTGCCAAGCTGTCATCACTTCCAAATTAGTTGGATCCTCGCAGCTGCAAAAAAACAAATGCGGCCCGGACCAGCCACCCAAGCCGCATTGTTATCGCGGACGTTCTGACTGCTGTCTTTCGCCGAAGCGAAAGATCATCGCGCAACGTCGCTCCGAAGAGCGCCACGCGTCCGATGACACCCTCAAGCTCGCGCTTCAGGGTTATGATTCGGCATTTCCGTCTCTCTTTTCAGAAAGACGTCCGAGGAGGCCGCTAAGCCCGGGCACCAACGCACTGGACATGCGCCGATTTTTCCCCCGGTGATTCACTCTCGAGAAAATCACCGGCAACGCCGAATCATTGTCGCAGCAGTTTCAGAACATCTCACGCTTTGACTGAAGACACTTTGCTGCAGTTGAGAAATTATCGCAACCGCAAATTGCGGCTTCGTTGTGTAAAAACTGTGGAGCGGCGCAACTTCCTGTGGAAGGGAAAGGAAAAAGAGGGCTTTATTCCCGTGGACCATTGTCGCGGCCTTTGATGTGGGTCGCCACCGTTTGCTGCCGTACAATACGCCAATGATTGCGCACCTTCGCGGGAGCCTGCTGGCGAAACGCCCGAACCAGGCGATTGTTGAAGCTCACGGCGTGGGCTACGATGTCACCATCAGCGTGCCCACTTTTTCGGAGCTCCCGGCGACGGGCGCTGAAGTTGCCCTCCACATTCACACCCACGTTCGCGAAGACGCGCTAAGCCTCTACGGATTTCTGCGTCTTGGCGAAAAGCAACTTTTTGAAAAGCTGCTGACCGTGAGCGGAATCGGCCCGAAGCTGGCGATTACTATTCTTAGCGGGATGCCTGCCGATGAGATGGTTGGAGCGATTCGCGGTGGCGACCTGGCGCGGCTTACACGCATTCCCGGAATCGGCAAAAAAACCGCGGAGCGCATGGTGCTCGAACTCCGAGACAAGCTGCCGGTGCAGTCTGGGTCGGAAACCGCTACAGCGCTTGCAACTCCTATGGAAGAAGACGTGGTTTCAGCCTTGGTGAATCTTGGATATCAACGTGCCGCAGCAGAAAAGGCTTTACAAGCAGTGCGCGGAAAAAATGCTCAGAGTTTTGAATTGTTGTTTCGCGAAGCGCTGGGCACGCTTTCGAAGTGAAGGCGCTTAATTGCCGACGAGTTTATTGCCGATCTCAATTGCCGACAAAACGCAGATATAAGTCGCGATCATCGCGACATAGCTCGGCCATGCTTTTTACTTTCGTCCAAGCCTCAAGCTGGGTATCATCGCGGACTCTGTCTTTTACTCGATCCCAGTCCTTAAGGAACGCTGCCATTTGCAGATGATTAAATACCGTTTTTCCAAATAGATCGATGCCGCCTAGCAGCGCGAAATCACCATTCACGGAGTCGGGAAGTACGCCATTCAGAATCACCCACTCACTGCGTTCGCCGAGATCGTCTTCCAGTTTTACGATCAGTGACATGGCTGCCTCACCAAAGGAATGCAACGCTACTGGCCGCAATGTAACAGCCTCGGAGAGCGTTGTCCAAGGCCAAACGCGTATCCGAAGTAACCGCTAACGTAACCGCCAAGGGACAACGGATTACGACCCGCCGATCTCAAGCTTCGGCCACTTGCGTGCCGTGTTGGAAGTGGTATTGAAGAATCTTTGCCGCTAGTGCTGCATTGATTCCGTGGCCCGGAGCCATCGAGCGCACCACCTCTCCTCGGCAGATAACTTCGGTAGCCGCGATTCCCGCAATTTCCGGCGGAAGCACCAGCTTGATCTCTACCTGGACGTTCGGATGCAAGAATTCCTGACCTTGAAACAGCACTCCCGAGCGACTGATGTTCTGGGTCGTGCCCGCTCGCCAGCTCTCCTCCCCCAACGGGCGATACCGCAACGGAATCTGCAGATGAAAGCGGCGGGCACGAAATGGCGGGACCTTCTTTTCCGCGCGAACGGTCGAGCCTTTGCCGATCGACGTTTCCGAATCCTGCGGTATCGGTTCCGAATCCAGAACCTCGCGTACCCGATCTTTTAATAATGGGAGGCTGAACGGCTTTTGCAGCAAGTTGATCTTCGGATCCAACATGCCATCGTGTCCGATTGCATTTTCCGTGTAGCCCGACATGTAGATCACGCGAAGGTTTGGAAGCAGGCGCGTGATCTGTGTTGCCAACTCGCGCCCGTTCATTCCCGGCATGATCACATCGGTCAGAAGAAGATCAATCTCACCCTGATGGCCGTCAACAATTTGAAGGGCGGCGGCTCCGTCCTCAGCTTCCAGAATTTTATAGCCCTGATTTTCGAGATACTGCCGTGCCAAACGCCGTAAATTTATTTCATCCTCAACCAGCAGGATCGTCTCCTGCCCGCGATCGACGCGCGGAAGGCCCAGAGAATCCTGTACCGAGGCTGCATCTTCGTGCCCTTCAACTCGCGGAAAGTAGGCACGGAAGTGCGTTCCCCGCTGCGGCTGGCTGTCTACAAAAATGTAGGCGCCACTCTGTTTCAACACGCCATATACGGTGGAGAGCCCAAGTCCCGTACCCTTCGCGCCTTTCGTAGTAAAGAAAGGCTCGAAGATTCGCGTCTGCGTTTCGATATCCATGCCCACGCCCGTATCACTGATAGCAAGCATCACGTAGTCGCCCGGAATGATGGGGCTGTGCATGCGCGCAAAGCTTTCGTCGAGAGCGACGTTGGCGGTTTCGATGGTCAGTTTCCCGCCTTGCGGCATGGCATCGCGCGCGTTGACGGCAAGATTCATAATCACTTGATCGATCTGTCCAGGATCGGCGCGGACCGCTCCCAGAGCGGGCCCCGGCACCATCACGAGATCTATGTCCTCGCCAATCATGCGAGTCAGCATTTTCAAATTCTCAGCTACGACCTCGTTCATGTCGAGCACCTTCGGAGTAAGCATCTGTTTGCGGCTGAAGGCGAGCAACTGCCGCGTAAGCGATGTCGCGCGCTGCGTAGCATTGGAGATCTCCTGCGCGGGACCCCGCAAACGCGGATCGGGACCCAGACGTTCCAGAAGAAATTCCGAGTATCCGGAAATCACCATCAACAGGTTATTAAAATCGTGGGCAATGCCTCCGGCGAGGCGCCCGATGGCTTCCATCTTTTGCGCTTGTCGTAGTTGCATCTCGAGAATTCGGGTTTCAGTTACGTCCTCGATAAAAATCTCGAAGCTGCCTCCCGCTTTACCGTTCGGAATGGAGCGGCCTGAGATGCGAGCCACTATGGCTGCGCCGTCTTTGCGCACGCAATCGGTGGTCAGGTCATTGAATTCCTTACGCGCGTGAAAGTAGTCTGCGGTTTGGAACCACTGCTGCGCGTCCGCATACAGGCTTCCCAGATGCCTGCCCGTAAGCTCATCGGCGCTGCCATATCCAAACATCGCCACCAGCGCCGGATTCGCATTCTGTAGAATTCCATGCGCGTCGCAGCGACAGATGCCGTAGGGCGCATTCATTACCAGCGAACGGAAGTTGCTTTCAGATCGCCGGAGGCTCTCTTGCGTGGCCCGCAGCGCGGCGTTGAACCAGCAAATCAACAGCGCAACCGCAAAAAATAAAACGAGGTGCGCGATCGCTTTGTGATACTCGCTCGGAGTCTGTTCACCGGTTAACGAATAGTAGGCGCTTACGGTGAGAGCAAAGGAAGTTGCGGCAAGCCCAGGTTTCCATCCTCCGTACCATGCGCTGACCATCACCGCCACGGCGAACACAACCAGGCGGCTCTCCGCGATATCGGAGAAAAATAAGGTCGGAATCAACGCGAGAAGGGTGCTGAGGAGAGCAACTCCATAGCGCAATATTGGCGCGCGCGACGGAGCTACGACCAGGCTGCGGATGAGGGGGAGTTTCATTCGCATAGAAAATTGATGCTAAACGCTCACGATGACGGGCGCGAGTTACAACAGTTCAACTCGCAATAGCGGCCTATTGGCCAGAGGTACAACCTATGAGGACAGGCCAGTGCCCTCAAAAGAACCGATATGGAAGAAACGGGAAAAGCCGTGTCCACAGCCTAATCTCAGATGCCGTTTGCCCCAAACTCGCTTGTGCAGAATCGTGCGGACGAACCTAGTCCTACAACAGCGCTTGCATCAGCGCACCGCAACATTGAAACTAACGGGACACTAAAAGCGGCAAAAGAGCTCACAACATTAACTATTGATATAAGACATAACGAAACAGAGACATAACAAAACGTTCGGCAGGCGCGAACGTGAAGATGAAATGGCGCGCGGGAAATAATCGCAAATGAATATTGGCCTTTTTGGCGGCACCTTCGACCCGATTCATAACGGGCACGTGGCATTGGCGCATGCGGCTCTCGGCCGCTATGGCCTCGGGCAAATATTATTTGTTCCAGCGAATATTCCGTCGCACAAGCAGAAGCATCCGTTGACCCCTTTTCTTCACCGATATGCCATGGTGGCACTGGCGACGCAGGATGACAAAAAATTTGTCCCATCGCTGCTTGAAGGGCCAGAATTTGTAGTGCAGGATGCAGCGAAGGTTAACGGCCCCTCCGCAGAACGCAAGCCCGCTATAAATTATTCCATCGATACGGTACGGCGGCTGAAGCAAAGCCTCAAAAAATCAGACCGGCTTTTCTTTTTGATCGGAATTGACGCCTTCCTCGACATTGCAAAATGGCGCGAGGCCGTGGCTCTCCTGCGGGAATGCGAATTCGTAATTGCGAGCCGACCTGGATTTTCTCTGCGCGATGTGGCCGAGTCGCTTCCAGAAGGCTTGCGTCCCTCCGCAGCCGTAAGCCGCCCTTTCGATAAACATCCAGCGCAGGGCGATCTTGTGCTGCCGGGATTAAAACTTCATTTACTCGAAGGCGTAAATCAGAGCGTCTCCGCAACAACGATCCGGGCCGCCGCCGCCCAATCCAGGCCTCTGAAGCGCTGGGTCGATTCACGCGTCGCCGACTACATTCGAAAAGAGCGCCTCTACCAGAACAAATAATTCCAGACTCAGTGGAGCGACGGGCGTCCCCGCCCGTCCAGCCTGCTAATCGTATTTATACAAAAGAAAACAACTCTGCCAATCGCTCCAGCCCGGCGGAAACCCAGCCAATCGCCGGTTTCAATTAATAAAGTTACAATCAATAAATACGTATGAAGAAAAAAGACGACCTCAAACTCCAGGTTAACGAAGCCATTCTTGCCTGCCAGGATAAACAAGCGGAAGATGTCGCGATTCTAGAACTCGAAAAAGATTCTGGAGCTTTCACGGATTACTTTGTGATGTGCAGTGGAACAAATCCACGGCAGATCCAAGCCATTGCTGACGCGGTTGACGAGCGTTTGGAGGCTCTCGGACTTCGCGTCGCGCATTCCGAAGGCTACAAGCAAGCGGAGTGGGTGCTGCTCGATTATGTGGACTTCGTCGTTCACATATTCTCCGAAAAGGCGCGCCAGTTCTACGATTTGGAACGGCTTTGGAAATCGGCCAAGCGCTTGGAGCCCGCTGAACTGTTGGCGAAACCGAAGCGCAAGACTGCGGCCATCAAATCGACCACTTCCCACGCGGTTTCAACCGTAGCGACGAAGCCGCGCAAAAAGAGGGCGTGAAGTGTCGATTGCAAATCCAGCGCCGTGGGGCTCTTCTTTTCGATTGGTCGCCGCAGAACAGTGGAAGGCAAAATCAGCGCTGCTAGGCAGCGCGGTCACTGAAGCATTGGTTGAGTTTGCGCGTCCGCTCTCTGGCATGCGCGTTGTTGATCTCGCCAGCGGGACTGGCGAGCCCGGAATCAGCCTTGCGGAAAGAGTTGGTTCCAGCGGTTCGGTCACAGCGGTGGATCAGAGTTCAGAACTCCTCGAGATTGCCGCCGCGCGCGCCCAAAGTAAAAAGCTGCTCAACTTCAGCACGCAGCAGTCAGATGCGCACCAGTTGCCATTTGCCGATCATAGTTTCGATCTTGCCACGTGCCGCTTCGGAGTGATGTTCTTTAGCGATGCGCGCGGGGCGCTGACGGACCTGCGGCGAGTGTTGAAACCCGGCAGCCGCGCGTGCTTTGCTGCCTGGGGACCGATCGATCAGCCGTATTGGCAGACCACGATGCAGATTGTCCACCGTCACGCCGGCGGCGCAATTCTGCCTGCGGCAGGCGCCGATCCTTTTCGCTTCTCCGCGGCCGACTCTCTCTCGAAAGTCCTCCGCGACTCTGGGTTTCATGCGGTAGAGGAGTCGAATCGGAACCTGCCCTGGACGTGGCCGGGAAGCGCCGAGGAAGTTTTTGATTATGCATGCGCGGTTGCTGCTCCGTTCCGTCCCATGATCGAACGGGTGCCGGAAAAAGATTGGCCCGCCATCCGTGCTGAGGCGGTTCAGGCGATGGAGAGATACAAAGTGGCCGATGAGATTCGCTTCGGCGCGGATGTAATTTTCGCGTCTGGGAAAGCCTGAGGCCGCGAAATTGTGGCGGGAGCAGGGGTCCCTCGCTTCGCTCGGGATGTCAGATTATTAACCACTAAAAAACATCGTGAAGATTAAAGTGGCATGGATCGGGAAGACGAAAGAGCCAGCGATTGAGGCTCTGACTGGTGAATATCTAAAGCGCATCTCGCACTATGCCGAAGTAGAAGGCGTCGCTTTCAAGGACGAGTCTGGAGTTTTATCGCTCGCCAGCGGCGCTGGACGCAAGAATCAGAACCCTCAAAAAAACAGCAGTAAAAATAAGAATAAGAATAAAGACCGTCACAAGCTGGTTCTGCTCGATACGCGGGGAAAACAGCTTTCATCAGAAGAGCTGGCTCAGTTTCTGGAACGCGAGCAACTGAACGCGCTGCCCTTGCTCTTTGCGATCGGCGGCAGTGACGGCTTTAGCGACGACGCGCGCCGTTTAGCCGGCTTTAGCCTATCGCTTGGAAAGATGACGCTCCCCCACGAACTGGCACGCGTCGTGCTTCTCGAACAGCTCTACCGCGCTTTCACTATTCTCAAGAAGTATCCCTATCATTTGGGGCATTAACTTTCTGGTAACTGGGCAGCGGCCAGTCGGCCTTTCTTCCTGCCGCAAGGTTTCATCTCTTCGATGCACCTCTGGGACTTTCCAGCAATTCGAATATCACTTACTGTATCTCTAACAGGCAACGCAAAAGTTTAATTAGTAAAGAGGCCCTCCCCCAATGAAAAACCCGTACGACGTTTTGAGAGCGAAAGAGCAGGAGCTGTTGCGAGTCCGTAAGGAGATGGACGCGCTGCGAATTGCAGCGCGATTACTTGGCGCCGAGGATTCGGGCGCCGGGAAAAGTGAAGATCAACCCAAACTGCAACGCGTCGTCGAAATGCCCTAAGTACCTTCCCCTACCCGTATAGAGGCGGACGGAACCCCAACCGTCCGCCTTCGCGTTTGTGAGAGATGGCCCGCAAACGGCCTGCGCACGTCCCTTAAAAGATAGCCAAGCATGAAATCCGCGTTTATCAGTCCGCAGATCGGGAAGCTGTTTTCACAAACGAAATTATGAAGAGAACGCCAAACAGCAAATCAATCCCCGCAAACGCAAGATCGGCACGGTGAAGGCGGCTTTGCATATAGAGAACTGTAAGGGCCGCCGCATAACTGAATTTCTCCGCGATGCAGGGAATTATGAGCGGGCGGAAGCGCACGGGGTTGGTGGCAATAATGCAGAAGGCGATCTGCCAACTTAGGCCGACGCCCACAAAACCATAGTAAAACGCGGGGTGAGTAATCGGCGGAGGGTCCTGCTTGCCGATTAAATCGAACATAAAATACAAAGGAGTAAGTACCAGCACGCCCCAGATGCCAGCAATCCAGAAAGCTATTTTTGCGAATTTCATCGGGCTTCGCGCTTAAGACGTCAACTCATCTACTCTCCGCCGACGGTCAGTCCGTCAATGCGAATCGTCGGAGAGGCCGTGCTGCCGCGGAATTCCAGGTCATTGCCAATTTCAGAAATATTGTTGAACATATCTTTGAGATTGCCGGCGACTGTAATTTCTTCCACCGGATATGCGAGTTCGCCGTTGACGATCCACATGCCGGAGGCTCCGCGAGAGTAGTCGCCAGTTACTAAATTCGCGCCGTGACCGAGAAACTCGGTTATGTAGAGACCGTCTTTTATGTCGGCAATGATTTCCTTCGGAGTTTTCGGGCCGGGCTCGAGGAAATAATTTCCCGGGCCAATGCCGGGAGTGCCAGCGAGTCCGCGAGAAGCGTTGGCAGTGGTTTCGAGTCCCAACTTTTTAGCCGTGTAAGTATTCAGCAAATACGATTTCAAAACGCCATCCTGAATGACCACCGTGCGCCGCGTAGGAATGCCTTCGCTATCGAAGGGTGAGGTGCCGAAGCCTCCGGGAATGGTGCCGTCATCGACGATGGTGACGTTCGGTCCGGCAATTTTCTCTCCCAATTTTCCGGCCAGGAAGGAGGCTCCGCGATAAACGGAGTCGCCGTTCACACCCTCGAAAATATGTCCGAGCATGGAAGTCGCGACCATGGGATCGAGAACAACCGGAACGTGCGCGGTCTTCACTTTGCGCGCGCCGAGGCGGCGAAG
>PLBX01000051.1 GCA_003135495.1 Acidobacteriaceae bacterium
ACCTTGCCGATCAGCCGCTTGATTTGCAGCAACCGGCTCTCGGGGTTGTGAATGTCCTTAGCATCCGGATACACCGTCGACAGCGCCGCCACCGTGCTCACCAGCATGGCCATCGGGTGCGCGTTGTCGCGGAAGCCTTCCATAAACTTCTTGGTGGTTTCATGGAGCATAGTGTGGTGAGTGATGTCATGCACCCAACTTTTCAATTCACTTTCGTGAGGCAGTTCGCCGAAGAGAAGAAGATAAGCGACCTCGAGGTAAGTGCAGTGTTCGGCAAGCACTTCAATGGGATAGCCGCGGTAACGCAGAATTCCTTTGTCGCCGTCGATGTACGTGATCGCGCTTTTGCAAGACGCCGTATTCATGAAGGCCGGGTCGTAAGTCATCAAGCCGAAATCGTCGGCGCCGGTCTTGATCTTGCGCAAATCCATCGCGCGAATAGTGCCGTTTTCCACGGGAAGCGTATAACTTTGTCCTGTTCGGTTATCCGTAATCGTCAATGTTTCTTGCGGCATTCATGCCTCCAAAACTTCAGCAAAAATACAGCGCGCGACAAAGCTTGCGTGCCTACATTACCGGCTGCCA
Source organism: Acidobacteriaceae bacterium (assembly GCA_003135495.1). Classification (GTDB taxonomy): domain Bacteria; phylum Acidobacteriota; class Terriglobia; order Terriglobales; family Acidobacteriaceae; genus Acidiflorens. The sequence continues at coordinate 586 of PLBX01000051.1, forward strand.
GACACGTTGCGCTGTGATCCAGCTCACACAGAATGGCTACCCATTCCGGAGCGATTCAAGGCAATGCTACCAGCACCGGGCGGGGATTGCCGCAACCCGATAGCATTTTCCAACTATTGGCAAACCGGCCAGCAAGAGTGTAGGGTGTCCGAACCTTGGGTCCGAACTCTGGGTCCGAACTCTGACGCTAGGTGTCAACGCCGCCAGCTGGAGAAAATTTAAATCATGACTTGGATTCATACCATTCCGTTGTCAGAAGCGAACGAAGAACTACGGCAAGCGATGGAAGGCCAGAAATCTCTCTATCCGCAAGAATACGCTGTTCCCATTCATCCCTCCGAGGGCGGCGGTTCGCAGATCGTGGCGTCGCACTCCTTAATTCCGCAAGCGTTGCATCACGCATTTTCTACCTTCGGAGCGCTCATGTCGCCCGACCTTCCGCTCCAGAGGCGTCATCACGAAATGATCGCGACCATAGTCTCGGTCACCAATCGGTGCGTGTATTGAATTGAATCTCACGCAGAGTTTCTGCGTCGCGTCACTTTGGATAAGGAGCTGGTCGAAGCGCTGGAGCGCGACTACACTACCGCGAATATCACTCCGCAGGAGCGAGTGATGGTCGATTACGTGGTGAAACTGACCAAGGATGCGACCAAAGTTGCGAAAGGCGATCACGACAAACTACGCGCGGCGGGTTTCGATGATCGAGCTATTTTGCAGATCACTCTCATCGCGTCTTGGTTTAACTACATCAATCGCGTGGCCGACGCGCTCGGAGTGGGCAGGGAATCTTAGCCTTGCAAAGGCTGATGGTATTACACGTGACTTTGCTTTGAAGGGGCGCGGCTTCAGCCGCGCCGTAAGTCCCATAAAATCAATGCGGCTTCAGCCGCTGAGGGAGTCGTCTCAGTCCTGGGTGTAAAATTAAGGGTCGCGACACTTGCGGCAACAATCTAATAAAGAAGAAATGTCCCGTCCTGAAAGGAATTCCTAATGGCAACCACGGAAGCCCCGCCACGCGTACAAGCCCGCCTTCATCAAGGTGCATTCAAGAATGAGCCCTTCGTCGATTTCACAAAAGAAGACAACGTCCGCAAGATGCGATCCGCCATCGAGAAAGTTCGCGGGCAACTCGGCCGCGAGTACGACCTGATCATCGGCGGCAAGCGCAGCATGACCGTCGAAAAGATCCGGTCCATCAATCCCGCCAAGCCTTCAGAAGTAGTCGGCGTCCATCAGAAAGCCGGAAAAGAACACGTCGAGCCCGCCGTGCAAGCCGCCCTGAACGCCTTTACTCACTGGAGCCGCACCACCGTCGAAGAGCGCGCCTCCCTCCTCTTCCGTGTTGCCGACATGCTGCGCCAACGCAAACTCGAGTACATGGCGTGGCTGGTGTTCGAAGTTTCAAAAAATTGGGTTGAAGCTGATGCCGACATCTCCGAAACCATCGACTTCTGCGAATATTACGCGCGCGAAGCGTTGCGCTTCGCCAAAGCCGAGCCCTCCGTTCAGTTGCCAGGAGAGCGCGACACCCTGACCTACATTCCTCTTGGAGTTGGCGCAGTAATTCCGCCGTGGAACTTTGCCTGCGCCATCATGGCCGGAATGACCATGGCCTCCGTCGTCAGTGGCAACACCGTGGTCCTCAAGCCCTCCAGCGACTCGCCAACCATCGCAGCAAAATTTGTCGAACTCCTCGAAGAATGCGGCATGCCCGAAGGCGTAGTCAACTTTTGTCCCGGGGGAGGCGCAAGCTTTGGCGACGCGCTCGTGGCCCATGCGAAGGTCCGCTACATTGCGTTCACCGGTTCACGCGAAGTTGGCCTCCATATCAACAAAACCGCTGCAAACCAGCAGCCCGGCCAACTCTGGATCAAGCGCACCGTGCTCGAAATGGGCGGCAAAGACGCGATCATCGTCGACGCCGACGCCGACATCGACTCCGCCGTCGAAGGCGTCGCCCAAGCGGCCTTCGGATTCCAGGGCCAGAAGTGCTCGGCTTGCTCCCGCGCCATTGTCGACGAGCGCGTCTACGACAAGTTCCTCGAGCAACTCAAAGCCCGCGTCGAGAAGATTCAGATCGGCGACGTCACCGAGAACGCCGCCATGGGCGCGGTCATCAACGAAG
>PLBX01000543.1 GCA_003135495.1 Acidobacteriaceae bacterium
CAACCGTGCCCATGGCCGACCCGGGACTGGTAAGGTTTTCATCGTTAACATTATTGTTAACGGTAACGTCAACCGCAGTGAGCGCGGAGGTTGCCGCCGTCTGCTCCGAGCGGCCCGCAAAGGGCGTGATTTTTGCCAATCCGAAATCAAGAATCTTGGCGTNNTTCGCAGGCTTGATGTCGCGATGGATGATTCCCTTGGCATGCGCGGCATCCAGAGCGTCGGCAATCTCGATGGCGAGTGAAAGCAGAAGCTCCATTTCGAGGGGCTGAACGCCGATCTGGTGCTTGAGCGTCGACCCTTCCAGATATTCCATGGCGATGAAGGCTTTTCCATCCTGCTCGCCGATATCGTGAATCGTGCAGATGTTCGGATGGTTGAGGGCGGAAGCGGCCTGCGCCTCGCGCTCGAAACGGCTCAGCGCTTGCGGATCGCGCGCGACTTCATCGGGAAGAAATTTGAGCGCGACAAAGCGGTGCAGGCGGGTATCTTCTGCCTTGTAGACCACCCCCATGCCGCCGCCGCCAAGTTTTTCGATGATGCGGTAGTGTGAGATAGTCCGGCCGATCATGTGCGGGGAATCTTACGTGGGCGAAACTTTCAAGTCAACGAAAGCTTGGGGTTGATGGTGTCTCAAAACGCGTTGCCCGGCACAACTTCGCGGCTACCCTCCAATCCAAACTCTCCAGTTAGAGCAAGCGTGTTCTGAAAGCCCGAACTCTAACGCACATTGTACGGCGGGATTGTGTAGTGAAGATTTTGCCGCTGCTGCACGCCAAATGTGCTCGTTTCGCGCGCAAACAATCGCCTATCTTGCACACAACAAAAGAGTGGAGCCGCCCGTGCAGGAGTTTAGACAGAGCCGCGAGTATTAGAACCACGACGGGAGGAACGATGCTGAATGTAACCGTGGAAAACATAGGTGAATTAGCAGTGGTTGAGTGCGCGGGCGGAATTGTAGAGACCCATTCCGCTTATAAGGTGCGCGAAGCCGTGATCTCGCAAAGAGATGCTCAAATAGTTGTCCTTGAACTTTCGGAGGTGAGCGCCTTCGGAGGACGTGGTCTTGTAATGCTCGTATCTCTTCAACGATCGGCGCGAGAACACGACAGCCGGTTCCTGCTATTTAATCCCTCCAAATCGGTCAGGAGCAGATTGGAACGTGCCAAATCAATCGCAGAATTCTACATACCTTCGTTCCAGGAAATGATGGCCCTTCTGGCATATGCCAGCAGCCGATTCGCGCGGGCGGCATAGGCCCATAATTCCGCGCATCGTCTATTCGATTGGTGGGGGTGGTGGCTCGTTCCCATCTTGAATGCGCTGCTCTAGGCGGAGTAGCGTTTGGGATAACAAGGTGGCGAAGTACAAAACCGAGAACGCAAATTTCAAGTCGTGACCAGTTGCAGGGAAACTGACAGCTGGGCCAGTTAGTGAAATCGCGATGTTACGCCAACTACCCAATATCGCGGTCCCGATCACGCAATGCCTCTGACCCTACATACTCGTCTGCGTGGCTGGGAGGGACTTCTATGGGCCAGCCGAAAGACGAAAGCGCGGCAGCGGCAAGGGCACGGATGGCTTGCCATTCGGTAGATTTGCGCACCGCATCGTCTGTCCAGTGCTTTGATCCCACGCGTGCCAGTTCCGGAAGACTCCCACTGATGGCGTCAGGCATGAAAAGCTTGTCAGCCGTTAACTCGGATCGGAAGTTGTTTACGGCCACCAAATGCCACTGGTCGAAATCGAGTGCGAGTTCGTCCCCTTTACAGACAAAACTCGGCAGCGCTATCAAAATGGATTCGGAGCACGATTCATGCCACACTTCAACGATAAGGATTTCAAATTAGGACACGTACCTAAGGGGTCTAATGAAAACACGGCTGAGATGGAGTTTCACAATCACTATATGCACACTGCTCATGGTAAACATCGCGCTACCTCAGGAGACATTGAAACAGGACAGTAGCGCAACTGTAACGATCGTCACAGCAGGTGATATCTCGGTCAGAAGAGCGGCGGACGGCAAGACCGCAGTGTCAATCAACTTCGCTCCAGGCAAAGCGAAATCAGACGACACGCGAATTACGATTTCAGGCCCGTATTCCTTAGATGTGAACGGAGGCGTGAAGGAGGTGAAAACCCCCCAAGGGGTCGAGCTTCATGTGCTGAGTCATGAAGAATTGCGATTCGAAGCTCCGGAAATCGGTTTGTGGGAACAATCACACAAATTTTCCCAAAACTCTGCATGCATGAAGGTCCCCAAGTACCCCGGATGTGGCAATCCAGTTTGTGACCAATCTGGCCATCAGGGGGATCAGTGCCGGTATAACAGTGGTTCCGGCTGCTCGTGCGTGGCCGCTGGTGGCGGTCCATGCTCGGAGACGGCGAACCCTCCGCAAGAGAGGAAATTAGACCAAAACTGAGTTTAGGAAGGAACTGATGTGGGGGTGTCCAGTCGCGTTCAGAAAAGGTCTCTCCGGTCGCGCCTGCGGGTCGCTGATTCCAAGTCGCTGAATTGCGCGGAAAAACTCGTCAACTAACACCTAATTCTCGAAGGCCAGATTTACACCACCCATCCGGGTTGTTAGTGCAATGGCGATGTTGCGCCAGTTGTCCCAAGTCACCTTTACTATTGAAGAACGTCGATGATCACCTGAATAATCATAATGGCGCAGAACAAAGCCCACAGGCGCTTTCGATTATCTTCCGGTGTAGCTGCCTTCGCGGTCAGGAGAAACATCCCAGAAACCAACAAGCCGAAAATGAATTCCCCCACGGCAATTTTGCGGCTCACTGACAGTGGATGCCCCGACCAGCGAAACCAGCCGATTACTGAACCGATCAAAAAAGATGCAAAGTAACGGCAAAAGCCCCTATCGCTCCGCGCTGGCTTGGCGGCGCTGGCTGAGACGCAATCTCTTGGAACATAGCGATGACAGTTTACCCGATTGAGCGGGGGATTGTTGAAATCAGGCGTGGCTGTCGAAAAACTCCTTCTCACGAAATTCGCGAAAATAAAATCGCGTCAGGAAGCCCTACGAACGACTTTCTCGGTTTGGGTAGACATTTTCTATCCCCCAAATTTCGGCTGTTTTGAGAAAAATGGATTTTTTCAACACCCACAGGCGTTTGCACTAACGGTCAGTTACGAGCGTTAGGAGTAGCGACGAGCGGTTAGTGCTGCGGTGGCGGTGGGGGAATCGAAGTGGGGGAGCGTTGTTCGGGCTGAGTGGCAGCTCCGGTGTCCGAGATTGCCGTGGAAGAGTCGTTCTTTGCTAGGTCGGTTTTAATTTCGAGCTTCTGATTGGCGATTACATTGATTTCTGTCTCAAAGGTTTGATATCCCGGAAGGGCGATCCTTATCTTATGTGCTCCCGGGGCAATGAGCATGGCTCGACCGAGGCCCTCAAATTCTCCGACGTGCCCCACGAAAACTCCGTCCATAAACACTGCCGCTCTCGCTGGGTTGACGGCGATCTTTACCGAGGCGGTAACACTCGGCATCGGACCAGTGACCCCCTTGTGCATAGCGACGTGCAAGACTTCAGTTTGTCCGGGACGGGCAATGATTGTTTGTGTGAAATCCTGATAGCCGCTTTGTCGAACCGTAATGACGTGTTCGCCGGGCAAAAGAAGAACTTTTTTCGATCCTTTGAG
>PLBX01000242.1 GCA_003135495.1 Acidobacteriaceae bacterium
CTCGAACAGCAAGTGGATAAGTTCCGCTTTCACGAGGAGAACGAGCGTGCGATCGCGAACGGCGGCAAACCGGCTACTGGGCGCCCGTTGTTGCTCGGTATCACCAAGGCGTCGCTCTCCACCGATTCGTTTATCTCGGCTGCCTCCTTCCAGGAGACAACGCGTGTGCTGACCGAAGCTTCGATTCAGGGAGCTGTCGATCACCTGCGCGGACTGAAGGAGAACGTGATTGTGGGCCGCTTGATTCCGGCCGGCACCGGCATGGAGTATTACCGCAACGTGCGTCTCTCTCCTGAGATGGAAGAGGCCGCGAGCAAGGTGCAGGAAGAAGTCTCGCAGGCCTACGAAGACGCGGAGCGCGCACTCGAGCTCATGCGTCATGAAGGGGAGACGGAAGAACTCGCCGCGGAATAAGACGAAGCGAATCCCAAAGGGGCGACGCGAGTCGCCCCTTTTTCAATAGCGTCTTTTTCCGGGTGATTTTTTTGAATGCATTCTTCTTTGAACCCAATGTCTTTAGCACTGGAGCCACAGCGCCAGACGGGGCAAACGCAGGATCGCGGCCCGACTCGGGAGCCGATTCCTGGGGGATTGGTTGTCGCTCCAGCGTTGGGGCGCTTCTGGCGTCTGTTTCGTTTGTCGATCTGGCGCGCTTTTGAGCATGATGCTTTTGCTACCGCTAAGGCTTCCGCGTATTCCTCGATCTTCACTTTTTTCCCGGCGCTGCTTGTGCTGGGCGCGGTTCTTGCGAGCCTCAGCCGGGGCCAGGTTTATCTGCGCGAAATTTCGTATGCGCTGGGGACCATTCTGCCGGCGGGAAGTTCAGCGGCGCTTTCCTATTTGAGAGGCAGCGCAAATCGCCCGCTGGGCCTGCTCTTAACGACTTCATTGCTGACCATCTGGAGCGCTTCGGGCGCCATCATCTCGTGGATGGAAGGATTTCGCCGCGCTTACCAGCTTCCGAAAACCTGGGGCTTGGTGAAGGAGCGCGCGATTGCGATCTCGCTGGTTTTGATGGCGGGTGTGCCGCTAACGTTCGCAACCATCCTGGTGGCATTCGGCAGCCGTATTGAGACGCGGGTTCTATTTCACATCGGGCATGAGTTCGGGCCGTTAATTCTGTTGGCTTGGGGCGCGATACGATGGTTTATCGCGATACTGACCAGCATCGCGGTGATTCAGCTCATCTATCACAACGCGGTTCCACGCACTCAACCATGGCATAGCGTTTTGCCGGGAGCAGTTCTGTCAACCTGCATGTGGCTGCTCAGCACTGCATTTTTCGGATGGTACCTGCAGCATTACGCCGATTACAGTGTCATCTACGGATCGCTCGGCGTGGGTATCGCGTTGCTGGTGTGGATGTATTTGATCTCGCTGGTAGTTTTGATTGGCGCAGAATTTAATGCGATGATTTATCCACGCGGGCTAACAAAAGTTCCGCGCCCGCAAGAGGACAGCGAAGCCCGTTGACCTAACGCGCGGAGGGCGGCGTTCTCTCGCCTTTGTATTGTCATTCTTAATAAAGTCGATATTAATAAGTTTCCGGGAAAGGAATTGTTAATTGAAAGAACATAAAGTGGATTTGGTTGAAGGCGATCTTCCCGCATGCGGTCGCGGGGATGAGGTTGCCGGGCGAGTGCGTCGCGCAAAAATCGTCTGCACCATAGGTCCGGCGTGCGATTCCGAGGAGATGATTCGCGATCTGATGCTGGCGGGAATGGATGTTGCGCGTCTCAACTTTTCGCACGGAACGCACGCCGAGCACGCCAAGAGGATCGAACGGATCCGCCGCGCCGCGCAGCAATTGAAGCGCACGATCTGTATTATGCAGGACCTGCAGGGTCCCAAGATTCGCACTGGCGTTTTGAAAGATGGGAAGAACGTATTGCTGAAACCGGGTGCGGTGTTAACGATTACGCCGCGCAAAGTAACGGGGACGGCGGCGGTGATTTCCAGCGACTTTCCCGAGCTTGCACGCGAAGTCGCGCCTGGAGCGCGGGTGCTGCTGTGCGATGGACGGATAGAACTTAAAGTGCGCGCGATTCATGGGGACGACGTTGAATGCGAAGTTCTGAATGGCGGCACGCTTGGCGAGCATCAGGGAATTAATCTTCCTGACACGTCGATGGCTGTGCCTTCCGTTACGGAGAAGGACAAACGCGATCTTGAGTTTGGTTTGAAGCACGGAGTGGATGTGGTTGCGCTGTCGTTCGTTCGATCGGCGGAAGACATTCATGCGGGCAAGACTTTGATGCGCGGATTTGGAAAATCAGTGCCTATCATCGCGAAACTGGAGAAGCCGCAAGCGATCGAACGCCTGGAGGAAATTCTGGAAGCGTCAAATGGCGTGATGGTGGCGCGCGGCGATCTGGGTGTCGAAATGCCGCCCGAGCGGATACCGATTATTCAGAAATTGATCATTCAGCGAGCGGGAGTGTGGCGCAAGCCGGTTATTACGGCGACGCAGATGCTGGAGTCGATGACCGAGAACCCGCGCCCGACAAGGGCTGAGGCGAGCGATGTGGCGAATGCAATTTTTGATGGTTGCGATGCGGTGATGCTTTCGGGAGAAACGGCACGGGGCCGTTATCCACTGGAAACCGTGGCGATGATGTCTCGAATCGTGCTTGAAGCGGAAACCAGCATGACGCAACTGCCATCGATACCGCGCCGCCGTCATGAGGATCACCGTTATTCGGTTGCCGAGACGATCTGCGAATCGATCGCGCACGCTGCCGAAGATTTGCCCATGGGAGCGATTGCCGTGTTTACGGAAAGCGGCAACACGGCGCGGATGCTGTCGAAGCATCGTCCCAAAGTTTGCATTTATGCTTTCAGCCGGAAGCTGGAAGTTTGCAATCGGATGAATGCGTTGTGGGGCGTACATCCGGTGCATAAAGAAGAGTGGGCGTCGGCAGAGTCCATGCTGAAAACTGCGGAAGATGAATTGTTGGCGAAGGGAGTTCTCCGTGCCGGTGATGTGCTGGGACTGGTGGCCGGTACCAAGCTGACGTCGGGCGCTACGAACTTTATGCGGCTGCATACGGTGGGTGAAAGCAATGCTGCGCGGGCAACGGGGCGGCATAAGAAGTAGTGGGGTGGGGGTCGTTCGGTTCGCACAGATTGCCGAATCCACAACTTGCGAAATGCGCAACTACCTTCGCCACGCGGTTGCCGAATCCAATGAATGGGGCTGTTGCGTTTACCGATGATTCGCTTAATCCGGTGGTTCGCGGATTCTGGCACTTGCCGGAGAATGCAAATGGCGACGGGCTGGTGCTGACTCATGGTGCTGGCTCGGATTGCAATGCGCCGCTTCTGGTCGCGCTGAGTTTAACTTTTGCTGAGCGGGGCTATGTCGTTTTGCGTTGCGATCTGCCGTTTCGGCAGAAGAAGCGATTCGGTCCACCGTCTTTCGGAAATGGGGAGCTTGATCGCGCCGGGCTGGCGAATGCGGTGACTGTCCTGCGTAAGAATGTAGCAGGACGAATCTTTCTCGGCGGGCATTCTTATGGCGGGCGGCAGGCTACGATGCTCGGCGCTGACGAGCCGGAGCTCGTGGCGGGACTCCTTCTGCTGTCCTATCCGCTGCATCCGCCGCGCAAGCCCGATCAGCTTCGCACCCAGCACCTGCCCCGGCTACGAACGTCCGCGCTGTTTGTACATGGAACGCGCGATCCGTTCGGTTCGCCGGAGGAGATGGAGTCGGCTCTAAGGCTGATTCCGGCGAAGACTCTGCTGCTGCGGATCGAGGGCAGAGGGCACGACCTCGGATTCAAGGGAAAGGCAAAGCGAGATGAATTGCCGGCAGCCGTGCTGGCGGAGTTTCAGAAGTTCTTCGGCTGAGACTGCTGAAAAACTCGATTCGAGTTGAAGTTCCCCACCTCAGGGCTGAAGACACTATGTCACAACTAGTCTTTCGCCCC
>PLBX01000017.1 GCA_003135495.1 Acidobacteriaceae bacterium
CAGAAATACCGGGGCCGATCAGTCTATCTTTTATCTAAGGGTCGGTCAAAGGAGCTTGGACTGAATGGCGTATTACAGAGATGGTCGCCCAACACGATAGCAGAGAGCGCGCTGCTAAGCGCTTACCATTTGCAGGTCATTTGTGGCTACCGCGTTCTGAATGGCTCGCAAATTCAAAAAAACCTTAAGAAGCATGATTTGTCTGTTTCTAACATTTCCATGGCAATAATCCAAAACATGCAGTTTTTTGATCCACCGCGCATGATGAAAAAGAAGCGGAGGGCCAAGCAGCGGAATCGCTATACAATAACCGAGGCTGGCATTACGTATGTCGAAAACCAGCTCCTGAAAATAGATGACTGAACTTAACAACTCACCAGTGGCAGTTGTTACATCGCGCTGCCGCTCGCGGCGCTGCTAGACAGTCTAACCTCCCTTAGAACTCTGACCTTTAGGGGAAAGTAAGCATCAACGTTCCGCTTTCCTGTCCGTTCAGAGGAAACACTACTCCCTGGCAGTCGGCCGGGTTTGCAATAACGTAGTCGCTGGAGGGATTATCCTGAGCTGCACCGCACGCCGAGTTGTTACCTGCACACAGTTCTGTCTTTCCGGTTACGGTGGCAGTAGTGGCGAAATTACCGACAACCTGTGGAACTTGCGCGACAAGCGTACCGTCGCCGCCGTAGAAGGACAAGGTTACATTCGCCCCACTGATAATCCCTCTCACCTGCGCCGTTGATAAACACGGGTAATTGGTGACTGCCATAAAACCGACCAGGTCTGTATCGCTAGAGCCGGTATTCTGCCCTTGAGTAAGCTCGCCAGTCACCTGATATGTATTGCCGAACAGTGGCGAATTGATACTTGTGGAAGTCAGCGTGCCGGAAAAAGTTCCGGTTAAGGGTGCGACCTGTACCGCCGTCCACGATCCGGTTGGAGTAGCCCCGCAAACTTTATCTGACTCCGTATAAGACCCACTCATGGAGTTTAAATTTGACGAGGCGGAACCTAGGAACGAATACGACCCGACTAGCAAGAGGACCGATCCAAACTCATTAATCGACAAATTAACATTTGTGCCCGAAACGGTCCCGCTCAGGGGCGCAACTCCTGAACAGTTATTTACAGACGTGGGCTGTACCGCTAAGTTGCCAGTAAGCGACCCTTTATCCTGCAACAAAAAGCCGCTTTCAGACTGCGGAGTTGTGCTTTTATTTGGGTAAATATTAAATTGCCAGTTGCCGGCGAGTGCCTCCGGCGGAGGAGTTGTTGTGCTGCTGCCTCCACACCCTATCTCGCCAAGCATGAAAACTAATAAAATGAACGTGATTGATTTCACAGTTCTCCTCACCATATGACGCTTTCTAACATTGACTCTAAGTCGCGAGATGGCTCCTGCCGACCTTCAAAAGCTATACTTCAAGCCGAATTGCATGGTCCTTGGACGATGTGCATCTACAGGATGTAGAAATGAGTTACCTGACAAGCAGTCAGTCCCTCCCCCCACAAATCCAGCGCTATAGTCGGGACCACCGTAGCAATTGATTACATTGTTACCGCTGCTCCCCGGATTGTTCGGATCATAGATCCGGAACTGCGTGTGATTGAAAAGGTTGAAAGCCTCGATACGAAATTCGAGGTCATTGTTCTCGCGAATCTTGAAATACTTGAGTAACGCGATATCGAAATTCAATCGATGAGGGTTATTCAGGAAGTTGCGTCCCGCGTTTCCGAAGGTAAGTCCTCGGGGTGCAACAAACATATTCGGATTTCCTAAAAGCGGGCCAAAGCTTTGGGTAGTATTTGTATTCGGCACGCCGTTTATAAAGTTCGGCGTAGTCGCAACCGGTGGAATCGGGCCGCGCGCCAGATCGGGGTAAGACCCTGGCCCAATGCCGTTGGCCACTCCCGCATTGTCGGGTAGTCCGATACTATTGCTGCCGCCTCCATTGACAACGCTGAAAGGTGTACCGGAGGCAAAGAGAGTTACGCCGGAAGCCTCCCACCCATCAAGCAGGGTGCGGGAAAGTCTGGAAGAAGTTGCCGGTTGAGACGGTTTACCCGTAGGTTTGACGTCATTAACCCAGTCCGAAAAACGGTCCAGGTAATACCGAAGCGACGGAATCGAATACACGTAGCTAACATTTAAAAGATGACGCTGGTCAAAATCAGAGCTTGCCCGGTTGGATTGAAGATCCAGCGTATTTACGAATGTCGTATTGCTACGGTCAGAAGATTCGTCGATGGAATGGCTGTAGGTGTAACTCACCCCTAGCATAAGCGGACCGTGGGTGCGCCTGGCCGTTGTCTGGAAGGCGTTGTATTCGGAATTGGCGATGTTTTCTAGATCGTAAATCTGCGCATATCCTGGATAGGGGCGCAGGGTATTCACGTCCGGCACAGTAGTGCCGCTAGCCAGCACGCCTTGGCAGGCGGCTTCCAGATTGTAATATGCGGGATTTCTGGCTGAGACAACGGTTCCGTTAAACAATCGGAACGTGCCACCTCCTCCCTGGCTGGGATCGCCGGTCCAACCCGCGCAATCGCCCGCATTGCCAGTGATCGAGGAGATAATCGGTTCGTGAGGGCCGAATGGATTCAATTGGGTGGGCACGGGATTCAATTGATTGAGCTGCCTCTGCACCGTCAAATGAGTTCCTTTACTACCCACGTAAGCAAAAGTAGCAACTGTGTCTTTTGTTAGCTCGCGTTGAACCGACAAACTCCACTGCTGCGCATAGGGCCATGACACTTGCGTCGGGATGGCGGTGATATTGAGCGGATACGCCCCTGGTCCGACAGGGCAGTTGGCGCCAGAGCCGTCGGCAACGAAGCCCACGCCACCGATACATGCGTAATTCGCAGGAAAGCGTTGCGTCATACTCAAAACCAGGGGCGCGCTTCCCTCGAGGGAACCAGTGTTCGCTTCGTTGCCTGTCCCGTGCTCATAAAAAATTCCATATCCCCCACGCACGGAGGTTTTTCCGTCTCCACGTGGATCCCACGCAAAGCCGAACCGCGGCGCATAATTAAAGAGGTGGTTCTTCATGCAGCTCGGAGGTACACCGTTTGGACCGCATTCGACTATGCCGTTGAGTAGGCGCGGATCCACGGAGGACAGATTAATAGGTATCGGCTTCCCGTTTGTCCCTAAGATAATTCCATAATTGGGGTCAACGTGAAGCTGCGCAGCAAGAGTGGGATCGTACAAACTAGGCTCAAAATTATACGCGTGCAAATATTTCTCGTGGTAGTCCCCGAATAGACTTAGTCGCAGTCCGAGATTCAGAGTGAGGCGCCGGGTAACCTTCCAATCATCCTGAAAATAAGGCTCCGCGATCGTGTAGCGATTGTAATAGCGCAGTTGCGCGCTATCCTGCGTGAAGCTCGCGATTGCATTTCGTGGAAACGCGGAACCGCCGAGCTGAGTAAGGAAGTTCGCAAAGGCATTACCCGTCCCGTTGCCCTGATAGCCTTGGTTTATGTTAGTGAATGTGAGAATACCCTGAAGATCGCCGCTGGCTGCTCCGATCGCTCCGTTGGTTTCATTTTTCTGGGCATAGACGTACTGCACTCCAAACTGGAGGAAGTGCCGGCCCCGCTGCTTGCTAACATCATCCCGCCACTGGATGGTAGGGCTCGTATGTTCCCACGGCATATAGGAAGGATCCACCGCAAACCCGTTACCGCCGTATTCCGCATTTGTGCCCCCAATGACGATGCCGGGTGCCTTGCCACCAAAACCATTGTTAAATAAATATCCCATCGGGTATTGCGGCCTCGCGGACACGGGATCCAGAGTGCCGGATGGAAAAGTCAGGCCCGCAGGCCGCTGCACATTGGCGCCTCCAGGCCCATTCTGGTCGGTAAGCGTGATATGGGAATTGGTGTAGCTGGCGACGAAAACGTTCAACAGTGACGGCGTAATTGTCTCGGAGAGTCGAACCACGAGGCTGGTACCTGGCCCCACGAAGCGATTTTCCACCGTTGGAAAGCTATTCTTGACCGCGCCCCACTGCGGGTTCAATACCGTCGTATCCCACGAATCATGAATGTAGCGAAAGGTAGCCAAAACCTTCGGAGTGATGTTCTGGTCGATACGGAACAGATCCTCCCGCCAATATGTGGAGGGGGAGATCGTCGCGACATAGCACGGCTCTACCGTTCGGCCCGTCTCCGGATCGGTCTGACCCACCAGACTCGAATTGCAACCCGTAAATGAGTTCGGCAGGGGAATAAGATTTGTGTTCAAGAGCGCGCTTGCATTGGCATCAATTGTGGAGTTTCCTGGATTTACCCCACTGGCAGTCGTAGTTGACGCCTGGACTACGTAATTACTGGGAAATCCCGTGTTAGGGCTGCTTCTCGGGCAGTCCGGAAACTGAGAAGGTGAAGTAAAAATGGCACTGCTGCCCTGAGTTACTGCGGGACAAACGTCGCTGAAATCCCCGCCACGTTCCGCGACCGTGGGTACCGCAGCGTTAAACTCGACCGGCGTCTTCTCATAATGAAATTCTTCTGACACAAAAAAATACGTTTTATCCCTTTTGGAGTTGTAAACCTGGGGAATAAAAATTGGGCCGCCAAAGGTGAACCCGAAATCATTACGTCGATATAGCGGCGCCTTGCTGGTGAAATCAAAATAATTTCTCGCATTGAAGAACTCGTTGCGAATGAACTCATACCCATTCCCGTGAAACTGCTGGCCGCCCGATTTTGTCGTGACTAACACCTGACCCGAGGCCGTGCGTCCGTACATAGCGCCGAAATTGGAGGTCAATACTTTCACTTCCTGAATCGCATCCAGGCTCGGATAAACGATGAGAGTACTCTCCGCCCCGTTCAACCCGGCGTTTAGAACGTCGCTTCCGTCTACGTCGAACGTATTGTATTCGACGCGCCCGCCGTTGACGCTATATTTCACGCTGCCAGTTATGCCCACCTTCGCTTCGTCCTGGCCCGTCTGATTACTCACACCCGGCGCAAGCGCGATCAATTGAGTGAAGTTGCGTCCGTTCAGCCCAATCTCGACCACTTCTTTTTGGGTGATAGTCCCAGAAACATCCGCGTTTTGGGTCTCGACCTGGGAAACTCCTTGCGACTCCACGTTAACGGNNGAACTTACTGCGCCCGCCGGTTCTAAATTGGCATCTAGCGGAATAGCGCTCCCTGCCGCCAAAGTGACGCCCTCGGTCGCGAAGTCTTTAAAGCCTGGGGCCGAGACGGTCAACTTATAAGTTCCCGCAGCTAAGTTCTTAACCGAATAGTTTCCTTTTTCATTAGTAACTGCTGTCCGGACCGCCCCCGTCGTGCTTGTCACCTTTACGGTTGCACCCACCACTACAGCGCCGGTTTGATCCGTCACTGTCCCAGTGATTGCATCCTTCTCGCCGGTTGAACTCGATGCTTCAACCGTGGAACTCGCGGAAGCCTCGGCCTGGTTGTTACCTCCGGCGCTAGCCTCCTGTGCGCTGGCCTTGGCTTCGGCGTTCTCTGCCTTCAGCGAAACATCCATTTTCGACTCGACGCCCCGCGTTAATGTAACCGTAGAAACCTGGTCGGCGAGGCTCGCCGCAGATACGGTTAATGTGTAAGTTCCGGGCCAAAGGCCGTTGATCGAAAATGTGCCTTTACCATTTATAGGTATTAGAAGATTCGCTCCAGTATCGCTCGTAAGAACTACCGTCGCGTCCGGAACGGCCGCATGATTCGTATCGGTGACCGTACCCGAGAGAGACGCTGTGGGCGCAGACTGCTGGGAGGCGGACGTAGGATCCTGTCCACCGCCCTGTGCCGGACTAAGTACCGACATTGTCAGTACAAATAAGAAGACAGCAAGTGGGAAACGTATCACCAAATCCATCCCTTCAAAGCGAGACTGGGCACCGCACACGTTGAGGTAGACCGACGAGACGACGCTCGACGACTCGAGCAGTTAATACGACTGCCGCTATGCAAGTTTGACGAAAGAAGCTTTTTACACTGGTTTTGTTACAGCAGAATAAATAATTCGGGATAGCCCCAATACGACGGTTGGTCTCCGAAACCGCGGATTTCGCCGCGTCCCGCTTCACCGAGCCCTGAGCCGAACACTGCATCAAAGCAAAAAAATGCGGGATGCCAATGATGAAAAACATTGGCATCCCGTAATATTCGTTCCAGTCTTGGTTACTGGACGACTTGTACCATAGATGCGGTCTGGGTTTTGAAGTTCTGGCCGCTAAAAACCGCAGTTACCTTGACGTTGCCTTTAGTCGGAAATGGAATACTCACGGATGCCACTCCTCCTGAAGTTTCTACGGTTTGTCCAAACGAGCTGGTTGAGAAAGAAACCGATCCTTCTGGAACGATCCCCGTACTTGAAGTTACGGTCGCCGTGTATGTGACTGAGCTACCAGCCGGAGACGGGCTTTGGGAAGACGACAACGTCACCGTAACGGGAGCCTCGGCCACGGTAACGTTCTTAACGCCAACGCTTCCTCCGAACTGGGCGCTTCCGCTGTAGGTTGCTGTGATTGAGTGCGGTCCCGCAGCCAGGCCTGGTGCCGCAACTGTGATTGAGGTCGTGCCTCCCGAGAGCGTACCGGTGCCGAGCGCGACTCCTCCATCTTCAAAGGCGACCGTGCCGTTCGGCGTACCTGAAGCCGAAGTCACGGTTGCAGTGATCGTCAATGCATTCCCGTATACCACCGGAGTCGGGGACAACGTGATTGCCGTCGTGGTTTTGAACGGTGCTTGTACCACTTGCACCAGACTCGCTGAGGCATTTGTGAAATCTTGTCCAGCGAATACCGCCGACACCGTTACGTGTCCTGCAACAGTGAACGGAATAGTCACCGAAGCCGTATTCGCTCCTGGCTCAAGTTGGACAGTCGTATCGTAGCTGCCGGCTTGGAACGAAACCGCTCCAACCGGAGTTAAGCCGCTAGTAGAGCTCACCGTCGCGGTAAACGTCACCGAGGTTCCGACGGGCGAGGGGTTTTGACCAGAGACTAGAGCCAGACTCGAAGGAGCCCGAGTAACGGTCAAACCTGTCGTGCCGGTACTTGCGGCGTACATTGACGTTCCGCTGTAAGTGGCTGTAAGCGAGTGCGATCCCGCTGCCAACCCCGGAGCCGCTACGGTGAGTGAGGCCGTTCCTGACAGCGTGCCGCTGCCAATTGTGACTCCTCCATCAGCAAAGGTGACTGTACCGTCCGGCGTGCCAGAGGTCGAAGTCACAGTTGCCGTTAACGTCTCGGCATCCCCGTAGGCTGCCGGCGAAGGCGACACCGCAAGAGTTGTCGTCGTTTTGAAAGCCCCTTGCACTAGCTGCACCAAGCTCGCGGAGGATGATTGGAAGTTTTGTCCCGCGAAGACGGCAGAAACCGTGACATGTCCCGCAGTGGCAAATGTGATGCTTACCGAAGCCGATGCTGTTCCTCCGGCTCCCGAAACCTGAACGGTGTTGGCATAGCTCCCAGCATGGAACGAAATCGCTCCCACCGGAGACGCTCCCGAACTCGAGGTCACTGTAGCCGTAAATGTTACGGGAGTATTAATCACCGTCGGGTTTTGGGAGGAGGTCAACGTCATGCTCGAGGGAAGCTGAGCCTGGTTAATGGTTTCGCTCGCGGATCCTGTGCTAGCCGCAAACAGATCGTCTCCGACGTAGCTGGCCGTCAAGTTATGTGTTCCTACTGAAAGGGTCTGCACGCTGATTGTGGCGGTGCCACCAGTGAGCAAAGCGGTGCCAAGGGTGACGCCTCCATCAGCGAAAGTAATTGATCCAACCGGCGTTCCGGAGGTGGAAGTTACAGTCGCTGTCAGAGTAATCGGGTTCCAATAGGTGGATGGGTTGGGGGTCGCCGATAGGGTTGTTGTGGTTGAGCCTGGCTGGCTGTCGTTGAGCAATACCGCGACTACGCCCGCGTTATCGTACTGCGCGACTGCAAGGTCCGGCCTGCCATCGCCATTGAAATCTCCAACTGCGAGGCCGGCTGGGACAGTGTTTGCTGGGTAAGACACTGCAGCTTCAAATTTTCCGTTACCGTCTCCAAGAAGCAGACTCACTGTTCCCGAGTTCGCATCCGAGAGAACGATGTCAAGCGCGCCGCTGTGGATGAAATCCGCAAGCGCGATCGCATCCGAGCCGTTCCCCGCGCTGGCATAAGTTGTGGGTGAGGCAAACGTTCCGCCAGCCTGACCCAGAAAAACATCGACCGAGCCAGATGTGTCGCAGGGACTGATACTGTCGCCACATGCGTTTACTAAAGCGAGGTCGAGCTTTCCATCCCCGTTCACATCGCCGATTGCCACCCCCGAGGTGTTCGTGCCGCTCGCGTTGATCGTGCTCGCTGCACCGAATCCGCCTGACCCGTTGCTCAAAAACACGGTCGCGGAACCGCCTGAATTCGCGACCACGATGTCCTTTGCGCCATCGCCATTAAGATCGGCTAAAGCTACTGCAACACTCTCCACTCCCGTCGTAGGATAGGTAGTCGCGGTGCCAAACACTCCAGCGCCGGTTCCGGGAACCACATCCACTGAACTTGCAACGCAAGTGCTATCCGTACAGCCGTTTACTAAGACCAAGTCAGGAATGCCGTCGCCGGTAACATCGCCGGCCGCGATCGCATTCAGATACATCCCTGAACTTAGAATCGTGAGGCTCGGACTCGAAGGAAACGTTCCGTCGCCATTATTGAAGAAAATGTCTACCGAGCCAGTAGCGCAACCGATGCTAGCGCAGCTGTTGCCGACGGCGATGTCGGGATAGCCGTCGCCGTTAAGGTCGGCAATGAGCACCGAACTGGGCGAGGCATACAGCCCTGAAGTTGCCTGGGAGACTGGCGTCGCGAAGGTTCCGTCGCCATTGCCCAGCAGAATGCTGATGCCCGGCGTCGTCGTGCAAGTGCTTTCCGAGCAGTTTTCCGCGACCACGAGATCAAGTTTGCCATCTCCATTCAGGTCGCCGGTCGCCACTGCCTGAGGATAAGGTGTTACAGAAAGAGTCGAAGGCGCCCCAAAAACCCCAGAACCGGCTAGCGGCCTCTTAATGTTAGTGGCGGCGGCCCGGTTCTGCTGACGCGCTCCAGCAACAATTCGCTGTAGCAAGGATTGGTGATGTTGCGTGGACGTGGCTGTGGCGCTAGCTGCGCCGGCCAGAGTGAAAGTGATAAATAAGATAGCACTAAGGAACCAAGTGCCGTTGAGAAGTGAACGCTTTAGGGTCATAAACTGCCTCCGCAGGTTTTGTGAACTGCCTGAAATTGAATTTCTAGTTGTTGAGTGACTTACTGATTTCGCTTACTTGCCTTGTCCGTTCGTGCGCGATCACTTGCCGTCAAATTCTCTCCTCGGAGTTTTTCTTTCATCCAATCGAGGGCCGTACCTTTCTGTGCCACATCGTTCAAAAATGTTTTCCGATTCTCGTAATGGACTACCTCGACCGTTGCCGGCGCCGCCGCTTCAATCCGCTTCGCGGCCTCCTGTGGCGTTACAGTGACGTCGCTAACTTCCTGAAGACGTACGGATTTTCCCTCGAGTTGCGGGAGCCACTTAACGGGATCAAAGGGGGCTGCCCTTTTCAGGAAATCCGGTTTCATATAATCCGGGCGCTCTTCTTCCGGAACGAGCGTAGATTTCGCCATCCACGCCGGCCAATCGCCCCACGGATTGAGGAGATCGAGCACTTTGATTCTCGGGTCGACCGCGGTTGCCATGATGGCAATCGCCGCGCCCGAGCCATCGCCAAACATCCCCACGCGTTTCATATCCAAATCGCCGCGCGTGGATAAATAGTTGAGAACCATCTGGACGTCATGCACTGACAGGCCCAGAGCTTCGTCAAGATTGCTCACGAACCATTCCCGCATGGGCATGTCGTGATAGCGGTGGCCCGTAAAAGCAGCGACGAAACCGACCGCGGCAAAACCGTTCTTGGTCGCGAATTTGCAGAAATTGGGATTTAAGAATGTGCTTGTTTCGGAAGGATAGCTATTCAAGTAAAGGATAACTGGAGGGTTCTTGACGCCCGCCGGCTTGATTACTGATAAGTGGATGGGATCTCCGCTTCGCCACTGAACATCCAGAAATTCCAGCGTGTATTCCGGAGTCTCGTCGCTATCGATGACCACCGGGTCTATTTCCGCAAAGACTTTAAGATTCACGCGCAGGTCGGAAAAATCTTCTTCTTGGGGCGCCTGGCTCTTTTCCTGGCTTTTGGCGCTTGGCGCCTGTTGCGCCGCGCTCCCAGTCCCGATTGTCAAGAGGGACAAAAATGCGAAGGTCAGGACTGCTGCCGTGGTTGTGCGCAAACGAAACATTACCTACAAACCTCTCCGGGGGACGGAACGATGTTTTAAAAGCGGGAGGCAGGTCGTACCTGCCTCCCATTTCACTTGTCACGTGTGTCAGAACACAAACTACTGCTTCTTGTTGAGGTGAATGGCGAGGTTATCCGGAGGATTCGGGAAGATCACTCCACCCACATCTCCACCTTTGTCGGTGACGTTGTTGGGAGCAACTCCGCTCGCGGTGAAATGCGAACGGTAATGACCCAATCCGGTATCGCCGTTGGGCGTCGCTACGAACGAAACGAAGTCAGGCTCAATGGTGTCCACGTCGTTCTGCGCGTTCGTAACCAGGTTCTGCAGGTTAGGATCGAGGGTAGTCCCGAACGAAATCGCTCGAACGATGGTGTAGGAGCGATAGGTACCGTCCCGAAGATGCGGGAACGATGTGTTCGGAGCAACCCCGCACGGCGCCGTGCAGCTCGGAACCGTACCGTTCGTGTAGGTTGCTTGCAGCGGATCGACGCCATCCAGAGTCAGGTAACCATACTTTGCTGCGTTGCCCGCGAAGGACGCGAAGTTGCCGAAGCTCCAAAATGCATAGGCTAAGCTGTCTGCGACGTTCAGCACGCCGCCGACTCCCTTGCCGTTGCCCTTCAGAACTTCACCGGTGCCAATACCGCGCTGCTTGGTGCCGCCACCAGAAGTGCAAGCCTTGTTCAGAGGGTTCGCGCTGGTCCCGGTGGTTGGCTGACCTACGCCGCCTTCCTGGGACTTTGTGGTGTTCCCGGCATTCCGAAACTCGGTGAACTCCGCCGTCGTCATCGTGCCCGAGAGAGGCTCCCGAAGTACGAGGTTGACCGGCACAGCCGAAAACGGTGCTGGAATTGTGGGATTGATTTGGCTGGAAGTGCAATTTCCGTTGAAAAGGTTTTCGATCCTGTAGCTCTGGCTCGCAATCTTTGTGTTCTTTTTGTCGCTTAAGTCCGTGTAAACGTAGTTGCCGCCAGACTTTGCGCCAAGACCGTTTGTGTTGCTCCGGTTCTCAACCCATACCATCGGGAAGGCCCCGACTTCAACCGAGGACCAGGCCGGAATGGCAACGTGAGTGAAAGGATCCTTGCCCGTGAAAGCGAAAGCTACCGGAACGGCAGTTGCACTGTCAAAAGCGCTCAGGATCGGCGTTCCGACCAGCGTTGTGGCGCCGGTGCCGTAGCCCAGACCCGTTAGGTTGGTGTTCAGCACCGATACTACGCGCTTCTGTTCCGCAAGCGCATCCTCTGGGCGGAGTTCGCTAAACAGCGCGGTGAATTTCTGGTTGTTCACGACGTTCCAGACTGCGTCCGGCACCGTGGTGGCATCTGTTTGGCCGCCGATCGGCCCAGACGGGATTAACTGCTGTCCGGGACAACCGCCAACCGAAGTTTTTAGACAGTTATCGAGTTGCAGCTCAGCGCCGCCAAAGAATGAGCGGTTGCCAATGATCGTGTCGACTTGGACGTATGTCCAAACCTCACTTGCATCGCTATTCCAGATGATGTAAAGCGTGCCGGCTTGGTTCGGAATTTGACTTGAACGTCCATCGTGAACTTGGGCGCAATTGTTGCCGTCCGGGCAGGTACCTTTGGTGGTGAAAATGTGCGCGCTACCAGCACCACCTGCTACATCGTTAAACGTCGCTACACCGAATGCCTGCCAGACACCTGACGATCCAGTGCCCTGGCTCATTAACGTCTGCGCCTGCGCCGATGTGATCGCGATCAATGCAACGACCGCAACCGCGAAAAACTTTTCCAGATGTTTCATTTTCCAAATCTCCTTGTTGGTTATCTTCCACATTGTTAAACAGAACCTCGGTTGAACCTAGGTCGAGCTTAGGGCCTACGTGCTTTACCAGTTGTTGGTTTTGAGTGGGCGGTTAATTAAATGGCGTTACTTCACCGGGAGCGAATGTAGCAGAGGGTTTTCCCGTGCAAGTTAAGGCAATGTCAATTTCTGATGAATGTCTTAAATGATTTGTGCATGAATTGGGGCATTCTGGCGCAAATGTTTGCGCTTTCAGGCACTCGCTTTCGGCACCGGCTAAGCTCTTGCTTTCTGCCCGCAAGAGAAGCGGTAGCACACAAGTAGGGGAGTGTGTGCACGATCGGCTAGGGAAATGTCACCGTGACAACGCCGCTTTCTCCACCGCGGCAAATCGCTCCCGTCGGGAGTGTTCCCTTCTGCGTGTCGATAGTATATTTCCCCGATGCGGTCGTCGATGTGGAATCATAAGTCAACGTAAATTGACCCAGTTGAACACCATTAGAGTCCGAAACATTCCAGATCAGAGAAGTGCCGCTCACTGTCCCCGTGAAAGTTGCCGACGAAAAACACGACGGCGTCGTCGTTGGATCCGTAGAGCTCATCGGCCCAGAAACCGAGGCTGCACTACCGTCATTTGGACCTTGCGAAATAGTGCCGTTGACCGTCCACTGCGTTCCATTACCGTTTGCGGTGAGATTAGCGGTGAAGTTGCCGGAGAATGGCTGCACCTGTGTCGCCGTCCAGACGCCAGTTTCTGATTGGCCACAACCAGTAGAAAGAATTGCATACGTACCGCTCATCGTCGAGCCGGAGGCATCCAGAGTTCCAGTCAGGTCCTCGGTCTGACCTTGGTCCGCAATCGTCAAGGAGACATTCTGTCCTGTTAACGAACCAGTAACTGTTCCTACTCCCGGACACGCTTGGTTTCCAACATACATTTGTAGGTTGCCGGTCACCTGCGATCCACTTTGTTGAAAGAAACCAGACTGGTTCTTCATCGCGGCCGCTGTAGCAGACTTAGCAAGCGCCAATTGCCAGTTACCGGTCAGCTGACCTTGGCTCTGCACAGCAGGTTTGCTGCTGGCCCCGCATCCCGCAAACAAAAGCACGCACAAAGCAGCCAACACTCCGTTGGATTTCATGTAGCCTCATATCTCGATTGCTTTTTGACGATACCGGTTAAGTCTTGTAACGATACGTTTAGCGCAATTTTGTTCTTGTAAGCCGCACACCCTCGCCAAAGGTTTTTGATCTATGCAGGTTCGCCTCACACTTAGCGCCTTCTCTGCTTTGCCGCTGTATGCCTACTGTAAGTTCATCGTTAAGGTCAAGACATGATTAATTTGCCCGTTCGCCGAAGCCGTGACACTGAATTGACGCGCGCCGAGCGGCTGGGATCCCGGGTCCGGCACCGCTTTACTGCCGCCACAAGCGATCCACAATGCTATGGACAGCAGCAGCCCAACAAAACCCAATTGAGCAACGCGTCTCCGTGTCTGTCTCCGCAACGGAACGATCAATAGGCCGAACGTTCCCGGAAAAAGCAGTGCGTAAATAACGTTCAGTTTTGTTCGAAACCCATGACGCGAAGAAGCCGTTGGCCCCGTGGTCGAGATGACCATCGTAGTCGTTACAGGGCCACCAGTGCCCGCCAGCGTCATGGGCAAGAAGGCGCAGGTCGCTTCCGACGGCAGGCCGTAACAGCCAAACGTAATCGTTGGACCATATGTTGGAATCGAAGGCGTCACTGTTACAGGAATAAACGCATTGCTCCCGGCTGTGATGTCGAACGTCGAGACTGTGGAGCTAATCGAAAAATCAGCCACAAACAGGGTCGAGGGCACAGAACTGGAGTTTGAAAGGGTCGCGCTGCCGCTATAAACGGCAGTCACAGAAGTCGTGCCATCCGGGGGTGTGGCAATGAGAGTAAGATTTGATGGATCAAACGGCACAGATGCAAACGGGCCTGTGTTACTAAGAAGCGTAATTGTGCCGTCTAATGGGGTACTGCCACTAGTCACCTGTACCACCGAGTAGGTGAACGCCAGACTTGTTCCTGAAACAGCCTGTTGCACCACGGAGGAATTGAGTGAAGAGGTGACGCTCAGCGTGGTGACCGTCTGGTTGGGATTGCCTACGGAAAGTACACCGAACACGGTCGCAAAGTTATTGACATCCAGTGAGCCCAGCCCAGTGGCCTGATCGTACCCCTTGCCGGCGCTATAACCAATCTGGTAGGGAATAACCGGGGGGCAGGTGACAGTACCGGGCACGCAGGCTACCACATTATTCCCTTTTTGAATGTCATGAAAGATATTCCCGGACGTAGCAACCGGACTTTTCAATAGCAGCTGATACAAGGCTGGATTCACATTCCCGAGGCCAGGTTTCGCTTGAATCCCTTGAGCGACAAAATATTGATTAACCAGCCCCATGATTCCCGCAAATAAGGACGATGCTACTTCCGTTCCGCCGCCCGCCGTAACTCCCGGAAACCCAGTCGCACAGCTTCCCACAACGCAAGCCATAAAAGCGTCGTGGCTGGCCGAGGCGGCGAATGCTAAATCGGGCACGTCCCGCACACCATCAAGAGGAACTCCAGCAACCCCGGATTGCCACGAGGGCTTCGCAAATCCTCCGCTACAATTTCCGTTGCTCCCGGTGGCACAACTACTGGCTCCGCCACCGCTCGCCGAAAGACCGGAGGACGGTTGCGAGCGGTTCCACACAATTTCCGGAATGTACGAAAGCGCGGACCCCTGATTTGCAGTATTCACGACGGACCAATAAAGTCCCGTCCCTTCCTTGAACTCCGAGCCGCCAACACCAGTAACCTCAGGGCTGCTTGCCGGATAATTCACCGAGAGGCCATGAATTGCCTCCCCCTCGATCGGCACGTCGACTTCGTCGCAGGCCGCAGCGCCCGTATCTCCGGACGCCGAAACAACCGTAATCCCCTCAGCATTTGCTTTCTGTAATTCAGTCTCAAAGCTCGCGATCGTCGTCCCACCAACTAGTTGTTCGCAGCCCGCAAAAGGCATCGCGATGACTGGCGCCAAATTTTTGTCAATCACATATTGCGCCGCACTCAAGACGCCTCCGGCACTGGCGGCCGAATACACATACAGGATCGTCGCGTTCCGCGCGACAGCACCCGACCACTCTAGTTGTAGGTCCATTTCGGCTTCGTCGGGTAGGTGACCAGGGTCGGGGGTGCCTGGGACCAATACAACTTGAGGATCGTTTGCCGGCAGATTGAAACCAGCCCGAAATTGCTCAATGTCGCTCAGTGTGATGTCGGAATCCCCAATCACCGCAAGCGTCTGCCCAGTTCCGTCGATCCCAGCTGAATAAAGCGGCATCATGTCATAGATCGTCGCAACATCGTCTGGGGCAAGAAAATAGGTGACGGTCTGCGAGCCGTCGGGGTTGGTTATGATATTAGTAAAATTTGGTTTCGGCTGCGGCTCATGACTGAGTTGAGAAATACCGCGAGAAGCGGGCCTGATCTGAAAGTTGTTCAGACCGCGAAATCCAGTAATGATGTCGCTTAGATCTTCCGGAACAGATGGCTCAGAAGCATTGGCGAAGTAACTCGTCCCGTTCAATACATAATTGTGAATCTCAATATGCAGCGCAGCCTGAATGTGAGCGGCTGTGCCGCTAAAGGCGATCCAGTTCCGGCCGCGCGATTTGTGCACAATCGTCAAACCCTCACTGCGCAGCCACGCGCCAATTTTCTCGTAATCGTCCGCGGTCATGCCGAAGCGCGCGGCATATTGCTCAGGAGTCAGCCAATGATGGTATCGCTTCGACCGCGGGTTTTGCTGCTCCGCGAGCAATCTGGCGAGAGCGGCCCGCTGGCCTAACGACGGCTTCAGTGACATCGTGACGTACGGTAAACGGTAGTCGCCCGGAACTTGACCCTGATCGTAAACAGCATTGGCATATGGATGCACGTTGCCGCTCAACGTAACCGTGCGGTTACTATCGATGGGGCCTAATACTCGGTCGGCTATATCGTAACTCTGTGCCGGCGACTTATAAGTAAACGAGAAAATTCCTGTCACAATAAGAACGAGAATTCGCCTTCGAATGCACAACATGCACCAACCCCTAACCCAAGTTTTCGAGATGCCTCGTAGAGGCAAAGTATTTTAGACGCTACTGCATTAACGGGAAAGGGATGAATATTACTCTGCGTTTGTTACGGTTGGGTTAAAGCACTGCAAGGTATGCAAGGGGTATTTCCAATTACCACTCACTCAGCATTAGCAACACCGTATTAGTCCAGTACGCACTGCGAGGATTAAGGATGATTAAGGATTAAAGGGTAGTGTCTGAAACGTGCGTTGAAGAAACAGCCCAGCGGATTATTCACCTAACATTCACTAAGAGCGCAATGGCGTCATATATAATTCCTGATTTCCTGAGGTGCCTGGATGCGCTGTTTCCTGTTGGTGTTGGGTTTGCTGACTCTTGTCAATTGCGGCGGCGTGTCGAGTTCATCGTCGCCTGCGACAACCGGGGGCAACGGGCAAGTAGTTCTGCAGTCCATCCAAATCTCTCCCAACAGCGCATCGATCGCGACCGGCACATCACAGCAGTTCACAGCCACTGGCAAGTATTCAGACGCACGAAGGATTTGACGCTAACAGCGACCTGGTCCTGTCTTCTGCCTGCCATTGCGACGGTAAGCAACAGCGCGCCCACCCAGGGTGTGGCTTCAGCTGTTACGTCCGGAACCGTTCTTGTGACCGCATCTTTGGGGAGCGTTTCTACCAGCGCCCCATTAGCTGTCAAGTCAGTGACGGTTACTTCTATGGCGGTGAGTCCAGCCGCATCTACTATTGGATTCGGAACTCAGGAGCAGTTCACAGCCACTGCCACTTTCAGTGATATGTCTACGCAAGACGTGACCAACTCCGCCGCATGGACTTCTTTCCCACCGTTCATCACAAGCAGCAGTGGACTTGCAATCGGAAAAAGTATAGGTGTCAACACCATTTCCGCGACGCTACAGGGAGTCGGTCCTGCCACGCCGGCTATGCTGACCGTGGATTTCTCGAATCTTGTCTCCATTTCGGTCTTGCCCGCGACTCCATCGATCGCGACGCATACGCGGACCCAATTTCAAGCTCTGGGTACATTCAATGACGGTAGCACGCGCGATATAAGCAGTCAGGTCACCTGGGCATCGTCTGACACTGCGGTCGCAAACTTCAGTCCTATAGGCAGTGAGATCACCGGTGCCACAGTTGGAAGCACAACCATCACGGCCTCAACCGGCACTCTTAGCGCATCTACAACGTTAAATGTCTGATAGAGTCGTCGAAACCGGACTGCTCCGGTGCCCTCCAGAGAAAAAGCCCGCAAAGCTTACCTTCAGCATTGAGCAGTCCACTTTCTCCGGTCCGGTTTCAAAGCGATCATAGCGAAATTGCGCCCATTTCCTGCAATTTCCAGAGAAATCCAGGCGGATTTCTCTGCACGTCAGACTGTTTGGCGGAGCGGGAGGGATTCGAACTCTCGGTACAGTTTCTGGAACCCTGTAAAGGGCCACACGTGCGCGACTTGTACGGGGTACTGCATCCACAACTTGCAGCCGGAGAATTGGATCACGTTCCTGGATGTGGAACAACTAGTCCGGTTTCATGACTTCGAGAAAGGCGAATGCCCAGCGATGGTGAGGCCGAAAAAAATACAAATGTGTGGAGTATTTCCCACTTACGACGGTTAGCAGAGACTGCGTGCCTGCCAGGTAGTCAGAGGTCGAACGATTCTCCGGAAATGCCCGGCATGAAACCAATGGTCAGAGCAATTTCTTTCACGTTCTTGCTTATGTTCCCGAAGTTCGCTCAATTTGCGCAATCCCTGATGATACCGATCCAGACGCTTCTTATTGTCAGTGAAGTTTTTCAAAGCGCCCCAGGTGTAGCGCGATGGGATATCACTCGCTCCGACCGTTTTGTGAAAAGCACTCCGCACAAGCATCCGAATCATTTCCGAAGTGGTACAAGATCGACCCCTGATCGGTCGATGCGACTTCGCAGAAGCCGACTTCGCGGAACTAATCTCGTATCGTCGAGAAATTTGTTGAGTGCTCACCGCACAATTATTCTTGATAAGGAGGCACAAACCACCTCCCTCTCCACCAGATGCGTTGAATACAATCACTTCCAAATATCTACCCTTCGCTGAGCTGGTCGGCGACAGCACGAGCCTTTGTGTGCTAGTTCCCGATGAAGACTCCTGGAAAATTCTGCTGAGCATCATCATCGGCTGTCAGCGGGTTTAGAATTAAAGAACGCCGCGACCACAATCAACCCTCAACTCTCTACTGTAGGAAAACTAAGAGAAAAGGAGAATCTCAATGCCATACGTGAACGTCGGTAAAGAAAACTCCAGTGACATCGACCTCTACTACGAGGACCACGGCTCTGGTAGGCCCGTCGTCCTAATTCACGGATATCCGCTGAACGGTGCTTCCTGGGAGAAGCAGCTGCCAGTTCTCTTGGAAGCAGGCCACCGCGTCATCACTTATGACCGCCGAGGATTCGGCAAGTCCAGCCAGCCAACCACGGGCTACAACTACGACACATTCGCCGAGGATCTGCACACGCTGGTGACGCACCTCAAACTTCGTGATTTCGTGCTAGTCGGTTTTTCGATGGGTGGCGGCGAAGTGGCGCGCTATCTGGGGAAATACGGATCAAAGGGGGTGAGCAAGGCGGTAATCATCTCGGGGGTTCCGCCGTTCTTGCTGAAGACGCCTGACAACCCCGAGGGCGTGGACGGCAGCGTCTTCGAGGGGATACAGAAAGCCGTCGTCGCAGACCGCTACGCGTTCTTCACCGAGTTTTTCAAGAATTTCTACAACACGGACCTTCTGCTGGGCAAGCGTGTCAGCGAACAGGCGGTTCAAGCCAGCTGGAACGTCGCCGCCGGAGCCTCGGCCACGGCCAGTCTCGCTTGCGTTCCAACGTGGCATGAGGACTTCCGCAAGGACCTAGGCCGCATCGACGTGCCCACGCTAGTTATTCACGGCGATGCGGACCGGATTCTACCCATCACTGTCACCGGGCTCCGGACCGCCAAGGTGATCAAGGGAGCCCGTCTATCGGTGGTGAAGGATGGACCGCACTGTATAACCTGGACCCACGCAGAGGAAGTGAACTCTGAATTAGCTAACTTCCTTGGGAAAGGGGCTGCGCAGCGTGCAGCTTCAGCGCCCCAGCACGAGGCAGTTGCGTAAGCAAACCGTTCTTTGAGTGCTATTTCACAGAGGGTACCGTCTCCGGCGGCACCCCAACCATTGATCTTGCGCCAGAGAATAACAAATCCGCGGTAGCACGGACTCGCCGGGCAGTCAGAAAATCGAACCATTCTCCGAGAATGCCTGGCAGGAAACCAACGTTCGGGCGACTTTTCGTGTTCTTGCTTATGCTAATTGCTTGCGACCACCAAAATCCGTCCCAAGAAAAACGCTAATTCCAATTAGCCCGTCATCCGAAACCAACCGGCAAGACGGACCCAGATCAAAGGGTGCTACGATTCTCCTCACATCTACTTTGGGAATATTATGCTGAGACCAATGCAAGCCCGTCTGACCCAACCACTGGTGTGCGAGAACGGTTCGCATCGTCCCGCTACGTGGGATGAAGCCATGGACCGCGTCGCTGCAGCGTTCAGCAAATCCATCGAGAAAAACGATCCGCGGAACTTTGGCATGTTCAGTTGCTCCAAGACCACTAACGAACTGAACTACGCGGCGCAGAAATTCGTCCGCAGCGTGATGGGCACGAACAATATCGATAGCTGCAACCGGACTTGACACGCCCCTAGCGTCGCCGGTCTGGCGGCGGTATTCGGAGCAGGTGGCGGGACAAGCTCGTATCGCGAAATTGAAGGCACTAACGTGATCCTGCTGTGGGGATCGAACGCCCGGGAAACGCACCCGATCTTTTTTCATCATTTGCTGAAAGGCATTCGCAACGGCGCTGAACTCTATGTCGTGGATCCGCGGCGCACCAGTTCCGCGCAATGGGCCAATCTCTGGCTGGGCCTGGACGTGGGTTCCGATATTTCGCTGGCCAACGCGATGGGCCGCGAAATCATCGTCGCCGGGCTGGCTAACGAAAAGTTCATCCAAAACGCCACTAGCGGATTCGAAGCCTACAAGGCCCACGTTGAGAAATACACCCTCGAGCGAGCCGAGCGTGAGACGGGCGTGCCCGCTGAAGCCATCCGCAGAATGGCCCATGCCTACGGCAGCGCTCCGCGCGCCCAAATCTGCTGGACTCTGGGTATCACGGAGCATCACGACGCCGTGGACAATGTCGTCGCCCTCATCAACCTTGCGCTGCTTACCGGGCACGTGGGCCGCTACGGAAGTGGGGTGAACCCCCTGCGCGGACAGAACAANNGAACAATGTGCAGGGTGGCGGCGATATGGGCGCGATTCCCGACCGCCTTACCGGCTTTCAGCATGTTGAGAACGACCAATTGCGCGCCAAGTTTGAGCAAGCGTGGGGGGTGAAGATCCAACCCAAGCGCGGCTGGCACCTGAGCGACATGTTTGAGGCGATGGAGCACGGCGATCTCACGATGCTGTACGTACTGGGCGAGAATCCTGCCGACTCCGAAGCCGACCGGCATCGCGCGTTGAAGCGACTGGGCGGGCTGGAATTCCTTGTGGTGCAGGACCTTTTCTATACAAGTACGGCGGAACTTGCGGACGTCGTGCTGCCCGCCGCCGCTGGCGCTTTTGAGAGCGAAGGCACGGTGACTTCCAGCGAGCGCCGCGTGCAACGCGTCCGCCGAACCGTGCCACCTCCGGCCGGCGTTCGTGACGATCTTGAGATCATTTTCGATCTGGCCCGCCGCCTTGGCCATGACTGGGGCACGCCCGATCCCGAAGCGATTTGGAATGAGTTGCGCCCGTTGAGCCCCATGCACGGCGGCATGAGTTACCGTCGGCTGGAAGAAATGGGCGGCATTCAATGGCCGTGCTATGACGAGTCGCACCCGGGAGAAATGTTTCTTCACGGGCGGCTGTGGAGTGAACCTCTGATTGGCCCCCGCGCGCCATTTAGCGTGGTGGAATTCGAGCCGCCAGTGGACCAGCTTGACGAACAATATCCCATTCGCCTGACCACCGGCCGCCGGCTCGACGATTACAATACCGGCGTTCAAACCAGAAAATATGCCTCGCCGTTGCGGCGCAAAGAAGCGCTGGATGTTTCTCCGGAAGACGGTCAGTTCTACAAGTTGCGGGAAGGTGAAAAGGTCCGCGTGACGTCTAGGCGTGGCTCGCTCGTGGCGCCAGTGCGCTTTGATTCGGCCTTGCGTCCGGGGCTCGCGTTTTTATCCGTTCACGCTCATGATCAGATAGCAACAAATGAGCTGACGATTGACGCTGTCGACCCCAAATCAGGCACTTCGGAGTTTAAGGCAACCGCCATCCGCATTGAAAAGGTATAAAAGGACCCGATTGGATCTACATTTTACCGACGCGCAAGCGACTGCTGAAGAGCGCGTCGCAGTTGATTCCGAAATGGGCGCTCCCGAATCAAGCTGGCAGAGCGGCCAGCGGCAAGACAGCGATCGGCGGGATAATGATGGGCAGAGCAGTGAGCGGCCAATCGGCGACACACGCACGGCTTTCGCCGCTTTCGGTGGCGGCGCACATGGCAGGCGGCATCGTCTTCTACCCGTGCTCCATGCAATCCAGAACCGCATTGGCTGGATTAGCCCCGGCGCTCTTAACTATATTGGGTTGCGGTTGGACATTGCCCCCGCGGAAGTCCATGGTGTGGCGTCGTTCTATGGAATGTTTTCCCTGCAGCCTCGTCCCCCGATCGTAGCCCACGTCTGTGATGACATTGCGTGTGTCACGCGTGGCTCGGACAAACTTTGTGCCGATCTCGAAGGCAAAATTGGTCCCGCGGGTTCCTCTTGCTCCGGCGGACGAGCGATCTGGCTTCGCAGCCAGTGTCTGGGGCTGTGCGAGCGCGCTCCTGCGGTGCTGGTGACCTCGGCCGGAGAAAAATCTCATGAACGAGTGTCGGCTCCTGCTTCGGCGGACGCCGTGGAGTCGTTGATGGACGATGCTGTCCAGGGTCGCCTGCCCGCCGAACCTGATGTGCTGAATGTTCAAATCAGCGTGCCCCAGTCAGCCCAGAACCAGGCAGGTAAAGAAAGTGAATTCTTGCCGTTGCGTCTTCTTCACCGCATCGGCAAAGGTGGTGCTCCAACCCTGGAGACCTACCAAAAACTCGGCGGCTATCGAGGCCTGCGCAAAGCTCTTGACCTTGGCCCTGAAGGCACGCTCGGTGAGCTGGCAGCTTCAAAACTGCTGGGCCGCGGTGGCGCGGCATTTCCGACCGCCAAGAAATGGGAGGCGCTTTTTCTGCAGCGTGATTTGCTGCGACACGACCCGGCTCGCGCGCACTGCGTCATCTGCAATGCCGATGAATCCGAGCCTGGGACTTTCAAGGACCGCATCCTGATGGAAGGCGATCCCTTCGCCATTCTCGAGGGCATGACGATTGCCGCTTTTGTTACCGGGGCGCGACAGGGCTACGTCTACCTGCGTGGAGA
This sequence comes from Acidobacteriaceae bacterium, assembly GCA_003135495.1. Classification (GTDB taxonomy): domain Bacteria; phylum Acidobacteriota; class Terriglobia; order Terriglobales; family Acidobacteriaceae; genus Acidiflorens. Next base: position 22,683 of record PLBX01000017.1, read on the forward strand.
ATATGCGCTGGCGCCCGAACGTATGCAACGGGCAATCCAGTCAGCCAACGAAAACGGGTTTCTCGGCGACAACATTCTTGGCAGCCGCCTGCAGTTCAACATTGAGATTCGCCGGGGCGCAGGCGCCTATATCTGCGGCGAAGAGACCGCGNNTTCCCCACGCAGTCTGGACTCTTCCGCCAGCCGACCGCCGTCAATAATGTGGAAACTCTGGTCAACGTTCCCGGCATCATCCTCGAGGGCGGCTCTGCTTACGCCAGGCTCGGCACGGAAAACTCCACCGGCACCAGGCTCTTTTGTCTTTGCGGACACGTGGCGCGCCCCGGCGTCTACGAAGTCGCTATGGGAACTGCGCTGCGCCAACTGATCGATCTGGCGGGAGGCGTCGTGGGCAGCGGTAAACTTCAAGCGGTTCTTCTCGGCGGCGCGGCTGGAACTTTTGTTGGACCTCAGGAACTGGATACGCTCCTCACCTTTGAAGGCACGCGCGCTATCGGAGCCACTCTAGGTTCAGGAGCGGTGATGCTGTTCGATGACACGGTTGATCTTCGCCAGATCCTGCTGCGCATCGCCAGTTTCTTCCGCCATGAAACGTGCGGCCAGTGCGTTCCGTGC
>PLBX01000163.1:0-3549 GCA_003135495.1 Acidobacteriaceae bacterium
TTCGGCAATTGGACTTGGTCGAAACTCTGCCCTTGGTTGTTCCTCCAAAGCGTAATGCCAGGCGCACCCCAGTGAGTAAATGCGAAGTCCATCCACCCATCATGATTGAAATCAAGCACGGCAATGCCAACGGTAGAAGCGGTCATCAATGACCCCCAGGGCCGGCGGATCGGAAAAGTGCCCTCCCTAGGATTTTCGAAAATCCATGGGCTTTTCTCATCGCCCGCCACGACAAGGTCCACCGCGCGGTCATTGTTATAGTCAGTAGCTATTGCGGAGGTAACCCTAACCAGCCCGGCAAGACCGCGAGATGCTGTAATGTCGGTGAACGTTCCGTCACCATTATTCCTCCACATCACATTGCCCCCAGTCATCCCGTTTGTCGAAAATTCCTCGGACCAATCGGGAGACGATGTGTCGACAGTGACGTAGAGATCGAGGTCTCCGTCGTGGTCGTAATCGACGAATGCCAAACCGCGCACCTCCGCGAAAGCTCGATTCAGCGGCAAGCCGTGATCGGCATTTTTGGGGCTAGGGCCAATCTTAATGGTCTTGAAGGTTCCATTGTTCTCGTTGTGTAGGAGGCTCACACCTACGGGACCACCAATCGCTAAGTCCGTGGCACCATCGTTGTCGTAGTCGCCCGCCGTACAACTGAACGCGTGAATCGCACGATCTAATCCCGCTTTCCTAGTAACGTCTTCAAATTTTCCATTGCCGAGATTGTGATACAGCGCGAGCCCTCCCTGTTTACCTACGTCCGTAAGCAAAACGTCAATCAGTCCGTCGCCGTCATAGTCAAGGAAGCAGGCGCCGGGTCCCAATATTGTTGTGCTGCTCGGCGCGCTTGACACGATACCAGCGCTTTGCGTCACATCCACAAACTTCACCGGAATCTGCGGCGGAACTTTCCCCAGCGCCACTGGCGATTCTTCGGCGCGCGAATATTTTCCCTGCTCGCCGTAGGAGAGGCTGATCGGCGCGCCCAGCTTGTTTTGCGTGATGTACTGGAACTTCTTCATCGCTTCATGAGCGGGATCGGCTTGGCCGGATTGCTGGTAGGCGCGCGCTAGTCCAAACTGCGCGGAGGCATGATGCGGGTCGAGCTTGAGCGCGTGCTCGAAGGCGGCGATGGCTTCGGGAAATTGTTTCAGTTGCGCGTAGGTTGATCCGAGAAAGTACCAGGTGTCGGTATCGCTTGGATCGATTTCAGTGACTCGGCGGAATGCGTCGATGGCGGCGGTGGCGTCAGAGGAGTTCTTGTAATAGAGGCCGAGGTTGTACCAGGCATGAGCGTCTTTGGGATTAGTCTTCGTTGCTTTTTCGAGAAGCGCTTTCGCCTCGTCGAGCCGCTGCAAGTTTAGGAGTGCCACACCTCGATTCACGGTGGCTACTGCCAGCGCTGGATCTTTGGTCGCGGCTTCCTCGAAATTTTTCAGCGCCTTGGCGAAGAGTTGCTGGTTCATGTAGGCGACGCCAATATTGTTAAGATGGGCCGCTTCTTCGGAATCTGTGGCGGGATTAGTCGCAGCCAGGAGGGCGACGAGTAGCGCGAGAAGAACAATAGCGGTGAAAGCTATGCTTAGCTTCTTGGTCATCGGGATTTGGGAATGATTCTATCTGAGTGACCGGACGGGCGAAGAATCACGAATTATTTCTTCCCGTACTGCCGCGAAGCAATCTGGCCCTTCGCTTCCTGTACGGTTATCGTCTGGCCTGCTGCGATATTTGCTAGCTTGTCGACCTGCCCGCTGGGCCAATCGATTTCGATGGCATCGGCTCTATTCTTTGCCCCCAACCCAAAGGTCAACACCAGCTCACTTTGCGAAAGATAACTTGACCCACTCTTTACGCTAAGCCACTGCTTGTCACTGCCAGCGCTTACTCGAACGACCGCTCCGATGCCATCGCGATTGGATTTCGTCCCCACTAGCTTTATCCGCAGGCTTTGATTCGTGCCGCCACGGTTCAGATACAGATGCGGCGAACCAGCGTTTGTCGTCATCAGAAGATCGAGTGCACCATCATTATTGATATCCGCATAAGCCGCGCCACGCGCCACTTTTGGAGAGGCGAAGCCGTTGCCGGATTTTTCCGTAACTTGGTTTGTGACTTCTTTAAACCTGCCGTTGCCCAAGTTTCGAAACAAATGCGGCGGCTCAGCGTAGCTGACGCGCTTTTGTACACTCTCGATCTGATCTTCAATGTGGCCATCGGCCACGAAAATGTCCTGCCAGCCATCGTTATCGTAGTCAAAGAAAAAGCAGCCGAAGCCGAGCGTGACGAGGGTAGCGTGGCCGACTTCCGAACGTGGAGCTTCGTCCACAAACAAGCCGTCCCCTTCGTTGTGGTAGAGCGACAGCATCTGGTTGGCAAAATTAGTAATGATCAGGCTGGCGCTCCCGGAGCGATCATAATCGACCGCGTCAACGCCCATTCCCGCGCGGGCTACGCCGTCTTCGCTGAAGGCGATTCCCGCGGGCACGGCGCGCTCTTCGAAGGTGCCGTTCTTTTTATTCAGATAAAGTTTGTTCGGCTGCGTGTCGTTCGCGATCAGGATGTCGGGCCATCCGTCATTGTTGTAGTCAAAAACGGCGACGCCTAGCCCCTTCGACGTGGGATCGTACAGTCCTGCTTTCTGGGTGGCGTCTTCGAACTTGCCGTTGCCAAGATTATGCCAGAGGCGGGCTGACGTTCCTTTATACGATTCCGGCGTGCAGTAGGACTTGTGCGAGCCGTCGAGCGTGCAATAAATATCTGTTTGCTCGGACCACTGCACGTAGTTCGCGACTACGAGATCGAGTTTGCCGTCGCGATCGTAATCGACCCATGCGGCGCCCGTCGAAAATTCATTTGGACCCCACAGTCCGGCCGATTTAGTCACGTCGGTAAAAGTTCCGTTGCCGTTGTTGTGGAAGAGATGGCTCTGGCCGACGGCGGTTATAAAAATATCGTCGAAGCCGTCGTTATCGTAATCTCCGATTGCGACTCCAAGTCCGAAAAGCGAAATGTCGAGGCCAGACTTTTGCGTGACGTCGGTGAAAGTTCCGTTGCCGTTATTGTGATAGAGCTTCAGCGTGGTCGCGCCTTTTTTGGCGTGCCCCGGCCAATCCTGGGCGTTGACCAGCAATATGTCGGGGAAGCCATCGTTGTCGTAATCGATGAAAGCGCAGCCAGGGCCCATGGTTTCCGGCAGCCACTTTTTTCCGAACGCCCCGTTGTTGTGGGTGAAGTGGATGCCGGCTTGAGCGGTGATGTCGTGGAAGGTTATGTGATCCTGCGCAAAGCCGGCTGGGGCGAGCAAGAGAAATAAAAAGTACGGAGACGCGAAGGCCCGTATCCATGCTCGAAGAGAATTTCGGTTCAGAGAGCGAATCACCTCGGCGCTCCAGAGTTTGGGATAGCGCGGGCTACTGCCGACCTGCGCTCGGCTTGGACCCTTCGACTGCGCTCAGGGCAGGCTTGCGAGGCGTCCGTCCCCACACGGGCTGCCTGGCGCGGCCCGGGACGGACGACTGCGTCCGTCGCTACGTGATTCGTGATTGGCAG
>PLBX01000163.1:3630-7104 GCA_003135495.1 Acidobacteriaceae bacterium
ACGGCCAGAACTTGCTGCAATGTTTTCACAGCTTCGTGATACTTGCGCTGCAAAAACTGAACCCGTCCGAGATTGTTCAACGCCACCCGGTCGTGAGGATATTGAGCCAGAACTTTTATCAGATGTTGCGCCGCGCCATCGTAATCGCCTTCCTGGCGCAGAACTCCAGCGTAGAAGAAATGCGCGCGAGCCAGCTCGGGGCTAAGGGCCAGTCCTTTTTCGAGGACGGTGCGGGCGCGGGAGACGTCGCCCTCCTGTAGAGCGGCGCGCCCGATATTGACCCAGCCGTCGGGATTCTGCGGGTCGACCGCCGTGACTTTTTCGAAGGCGGCTTGCGCAGCTTTCAGATCGCCTTGCAGAAATAGACCGATGCCGTAGTCGTTCCAGCGCTGCCAGTCTTCTTTGGCAAGCTGTACTTTCGGCGAAGGTGCAGGAGCATTCGCGGGCAATACTTCGATCGCCACTTCGTTTTGCGCCACCGCTACGACGGGCACGTCCGGAATTTTTTCTTCTTTTGCGGAGACTCCATGGAGCGATGCGGTGAACGCCATTTTTGCATCGTCGAAATCGAGAGTAGTCGACGCGGCCCCGCCTCCCGACTTCTTCGAATCATCATCGCTTCTTTTCTCGTGTTCACCGGCAAATGCAAACTGCGTATTGAACCAGGAGAATTTGCGATAGCAGAGACGCGCAGTCAACGTGATTTTGCTACCCGTCTTTTCGGGAATCTTCATGCGAAAATGAACCGTGTCGGCCGCGCCCGGCGGAATCAGTCGCACGTAAACCACGGCGCGCGTCGACCACGCGTTGCGCTTGTTGATCGGATTACCATGAGCGTCCACTTGCAGTGAGCGGTAAAAGTGAGCGCCTTTTTCCACGGGACCTTTGCCGTTATCCTCAATCATGCCGCTCCAGAAAATTGTCTGGCCTTTGTCATCCACTCCTTTGAGTTCCAGCCACGTATCGTAGGCATCAACCGTGCCCCCTGGAAAGAAATGCCCGACCCGCTTAGTTCGAACCACGACGTCGACACGAACCGTATCGCCGCGGCGGACGGACGCACCTACACGATCAAGAGGCGCGGTGATGGGGGCGGCTTCGACGATTTCTTCGTGAGGAATTCTTGCGGAAGCTTCCGCTTCTTCGCCCACGGCAAAAGTGGTCGCTAGTTCTTGCTGGCCACTCGTTCCACTCTTTGACGGGGTCGCTTTCAGCGGCACGCTGGCCGGCGATAGCGCAAAGATATCCACAGTAAGAGCTCCGCTGGTCAGAAACTTTTCGGTCGCCTTCAACTGTGCCGCGTCTTCATTTGCCGTAGGCACGGCAGTGTTCGCACCGGGAAAGCGATGGGAGTGCACCTGGCCCGCAATGTTTCCCATGTCGTTCGAAGGCTGCAGCGGCATATGGCAATCGGCGCACTGCTGCGGTTTCGGAGGATAGTAGAACGACCGCGCACCCTCGCCGGAGACTCCGCTTGCCTGCCAGTTGTCGTACTCATTGAAGCCGCGAATCCATCGGTAATGATTCACTGGCGAATCGAGATGAACTTTATGGCAGGAGGAACAGAACTCCGCCGTCTGCTGCTTCATGAATGGCTTTAAGAAAACGCGGCGGTGCGGTTCCGGATTGAGCTTGATCATGAAATCGTGCAGGGTACGCACCAGGGGATTCTTGCTGGCCGCAAGTTCGTGCAGCTTTGGATATTCGAGATAAAAGTCAGCCTGCCCCATCGTGCTCTTTACGTCGGCAATGGAGTGGCACATCATGCAGCCGAGTCCAGCCTGCGCTTCGGGCGTGTGAACGATCTGCTTGATCGGAGTATCCATCTTTCCGGCATAGAGAACTGCCGGGTCATGGCACCCTCCGCACCATTTGGAAGGCTTGGTGCCGACCGTATCCTGCATGTACTCGATCGACTTGCGATACCACTGATTATTGAACGACGAAAAATGATGCGCAGAGCTGTTCCACTGCTTGTAAATATCTTCGTGACAGCGCTTGCAGGAATCTGACTCCATGAAGAACTGGCTGGGAATTTTTTCTCCGCCATAGACTTGCGCGGAACTGGGGAAAAACGGCCCGGAGGGTCCATCGCCTTCGCCATTCATGGTAAGCGGTGGGAGCGCGGGATTTTGAATCCTGCCATGCTGATTCCAACGCGTTTCGCGGAGGTAACGCGCAACCGGGGCCAGCACAGCGAGCGCTGCAAGGACCGCTGCGATTCGAATGAAAGTATGCCGGGTGATCGATCCACCATGCCCCATGCGCATTGCGGCAATTAAACCCGTCCCGAGGAAACTCAAGCCTATGTGGACGTAGACGATATTCCAATGGGAACGCAATGCCCCGGTATAGATGAGCGCGACGCCAGGAATCGCGCCCATGAACAGAAGAACCATTCCCGCGCGAAGCATTGGCTCACGCTGGCGCCACGATCGCACCAGCCAAACCAGGATCAGGACGGCCGCTATCACGCCGCCGATTGCGTGCAGGAAAACTACTCCGGCATAAAGAACATTTGCTTGGGGAAAGGTGTAGAGATAGATCGCAGACAGTACGAGGAACGCGATCAGCAACCGGAGAGCTCTATTCATAGAAAGTCTGGAAGACAAAAGACGGAAAGCTGCATGCCCACAAAAAACCCGCACGTTTTAAGTCGCGCAATCTTATCGTCGGTCCTAGGCCGTGTCTCTAATGAAAAAAGATTAGAACAATATCGCGAGCCGAACTGATTTTGCCGAGGCGCGCGGTCAAACGGTTGACGATGTGGAAAGATGAGTCAAAGATAATCATTGTGAGCCCTGCCGTTTCGGCGATTGCAAAGACGCTTGTCTTCACCATACTCGTGCCGGGAACAGTTGCGGGTTATGTGCCATGGCGCTTAAGGCAGCACGCAATGCCGTCTTCCGGCGCTGAAGAATGGATGGCCATCGGCATCATCGTCACCGGAATTGCAATCTACTTACACACGGCGTTCTGGGGTTTCGCTCTGGTTGGTGCGGGGACGCCAGCACCCATCGCGCCGCCCAAAATCCTGGTCGTCAAAGGACTGCACCGCTTCGTTCGCAACCCGATGTACATCGGAGTCGCATTAGTCATTGGCGGACAAGCGTGGTTATTTCACTCAGAGGCCACCGCAATTTACATGGCCTGTATGTTGCTGGCCGCTCATTTGTTTGTCGTGTTTTATGAGGAGCCGACGCTACGCAAGCAGTTCGGGGAAGAATACGATCGCTATCGCGCATCAGTGCCGCGCTGGATCCCGAGGCTAACTCGGAACTGCAATTGCTGATTTCCTTGTTGATCTGCTAGTTTGATTAGTTTGCCATCCTGCGTTTTTGTCTTTGTGGAGTGACGCTTTATGCCAGCTATTAAATTCCGCGGTGTAGATTTTATTGCGTTCGACACGTTGCTGAACGACGACGAGCGCCTGGTGCGCGACACCGCACGCAAGTTCATCGAAGAGAATCTCGT
>PLBX01000516.1 GCA_003135495.1 Acidobacteriaceae bacterium
TCCACCAAGCCCGAGCAGCACGACGTGGTGCGTGCCTTCGCAAGAAGTTTAAAGCCGCCATTCCGGCTGTCGTTGCCCGCGCTCGAAACCCTCGCCGTCATCGCCTACAAGCAGCCCGTCACCGTTCCCGAGATCAGCGAAATTCGCGGCGTCGATTCCGGCGGAGTCATCGCCACGCTGCTCGACCGCAAGCTCATTACAACCGCCGGAAGAAAAGCCGTAATCGGCCGCCCCATTCTCTACAAAACAAGCAAGGAATTCTTGCTGCGTTTTGGCCTCAAAGATGTCCACGAGCTTCCGAGCATGGAAGAGTTCGAGAAGTTGCTTGCCGAGTCATTCCAAAGCGACCTCATCCCGGGCGAAGCGGCTTCAGTCGAACCGTCGAGCGCAGCCGACGCAGCTTCAATAACGCCGATAGCCGAAGAATCTTCCGCCGACGATTCCAGTGACCACTCTCACACAGACGAGCCCGGCGAAGCTTTTGCCGAACCCGCGGAAAACGACGCTGACGCCGATGTCGACACCAATCTCGCCACCGAAGAAAAACGAAATGTCAGCTAACACCCTACCGGAGTAGCCATGCCAGCCGAACGTCTGCAAAAAATTATCGCTGCTGCTGGAGTGGCATCACGCCGCAAAGCCGAAGAACTGATTACCGCCGGGCGCGTCGTCGTCAACGGCAACGTTGTCACGGAACTCGGCACCAAAGTCGATCCTGAACAGGACCACATCCGCGTGGATGGCAAGCTCCTGCAAGGCCCCGAGCGCTACACCTACATCGTCCTCAACAAGCCAAAGGGATATGTAACGACTGTCAGCGACGAGAAGAAGCGCCCGACCGTCATGGATCTCGTCACGAAAGTAAAAGGTCGCGTCTACCCCGTCGGACGCCTGGATTGGGCGAGCGAAGGCCTTCTGCTAATGACCAACGACGGAACGCTCGCCAACGCACTGATGAAGGCGTCGTCAAATGTTGCGAAGATTTATGTAGTGAAAGTTGCCGGACAGCCCGACGAAGGCAAACTCGATAAACTTCGCCGCGGCGTTTCGATCGCCGAAAAAGGTGGACGTCGCGTCCGCACCGCGCCAGCAAAAATTCGTCTCATCCGCGAAGGCGACAATCCCTGGCTTGAAGTGACAATTGTCGAAGGCCGCAATCGCCAGGTCAGAAAAATGTTTGAAGAAGTCGGTCACCACGTAGAAAAAATTCGCCGCGTCCAGTACGGCCCGCTCGCGCTCGATGTCCCGCCCGGAGATTGGCGCAATCTGACTCTGCTCGAAGTTGCAAAACTCAAATCGGCAGCATCAGGAATTAAATCACCCAAGTCAGTCGCAGAATTGCCCGATCGTCCCATGCCAAAATCGGCGCAACCAGCGAAACCATTTCGCCCCACTCGGCCAATGGAGCGCCGGGCGTCCTCGCCCGTCCCGCCCCGCGCAACGCCCAGTTATCAAGCCCGGTCAACCAAGTCAACATTCACCACGCCGGCTCATTTGAAATCGTCGCGTTCAGCACCGACTCGCAGGACACGCGCGACTTCCCCGCGACCGTCGAGCACGCCGCGATCAACCGCGTTCAAACGCTCACGCCCATCCAAGTTTAAGCGCGATTAGCGCTGCGTCTCGGTAACCATCGGCAGCCGCGCAGCGCCATATAATCCGGCATCGCTCCCTAACAAAGCGCGAGTAATAATCGTCTTATGGCCGGGCCCCGATTGAACATGCGCTGACGCGCCCTCTTTGCTGGCATTAGGATCAGGCGGCGCAGTCGCCGCATAGACCAGCGCACGTCGACGCAACTCTTGAAAGATAGCGGGCGAAAAAGCCTCCCACGCGCTGGAAACGCCGCCGCCAATCACATAGATAGGTAAATTCAAAGAATTCACAAGATTTGAAAGCACGATGCCCAAGCAACGTCCCACGTAGTTGAAAATGCGCCGCGCATCTTCATCACCCTGGATCGCAAGGTTGTAAATAGTTTTCGCGCTGAATTCCGGATCAGCGCTTGAAGCGCTCGCCAATGCCGATGCCGGATTTTTCTCGATCGCCTCCCGCGCCAGCCGCACCACCGCAGTCGCCGACGCATATTGCTCAAGACACCCGATATTTCCGCAGCCGCATGGATGCCCGTCCGGTTCAACTGTGGTATGCCCAAACTCTCCAGCCATGCCGTTCGCGCCGCGCCAGATCACGCCGTTCATGACCAGCCCGCCACCCACACCCGTCCCGAGAGTTAGCATCGCCACATCGGAATAATCTTTCGCCGCGCCCAGCCACTTTTCTCCGAGAGCCGCAACATTCGCGTCATTCTCAAGAATCACAATCGTGTTAAGCCTGCGCTCGATCTCGGCGCGCACAGGGTACTCCGCCCACCCGGGCAGGTTGGGAGATTCGCGCAGTAGGCCAGTTTGCATATCGATGATGCCTGGAACTCCAATGCCAATCCCGAGCAACGATGCAGACCTCTTGTATTTATCTGACAAGTGCTGAATGGCAGTGCACATCTCGTCGATAACATGATCGCGTCCCAGCGAGACTTTCGTCCCCAGCGTAACTTTCTCCACCAGCGCGCCCTTGTCGTCTACCGCCGCAATGCGCAAGTTAGTCCCGCCAAGATCCACTCCAATTGAAAATTTATTCATGCTTGTTAACTCAGATCATGCGATTGCGGCGACATTCGGTCCAGCCGCTTTTTCTACAGGTCGAGTTTACCTGATTCAATATTAAATCGTTCTATTAGCGCTACTTTTGGCATTTCGAACAATAATGGCTGCTGCGTCCAGCGAGCACAACCCGCTGAATTGATGTTCCGCAAACCAGGCAAGGTTCCCCCTCACGGCCATACACTCGATGTTGCAGCTGAAAAAATCCTTCCTCGCCATCCGCATCTACATAATCAGAAATCGAAGATCCGCCTTGCGCGATTGCCTCCCGAAGCACCTCACCGACCGTCTCGCGCAACTTCATCAACTGGCGCCGGGTTATGGATGCCGCCCGTCGTCGCGGACGAATGCCCGCCCGGAACAAAGACTCGTCAGCATAAATATTTCCCACGCCTCGTAACAGTTTTTGATTTAAGAGCGCGCTTTTAATAGGAGTTTTGCGGCCGCGGAACAGCTCCACAAACTGTTCCTCGTCAACCTCCAGCGGCTCGATTCCGCCTGGATCGAATCCTCCGGTATGAACGCTCAACTTGCCAAACATGCGCGGATCAATAAAACGTAATTCGCGTCCCGACTCCAGCTTCGCAATCAGGTGGGTGTGCTTTACGATTTCCGCCGAGGCCTCGCAAACCACCATGCGCCCCGTCATTCCCAAATGAACGATCCACTGCGCAGCGGCCGCCTCGGAGGAAACTCCTTCGGCCCTCCGTAGAGACGCGGCTAGCCGC
>PLBX01000116.1 GCA_003135495.1 Acidobacteriaceae bacterium
CGCTTGTTCGCGGCTCGGTCGCCGACGTTACGGTTTTCGACCCGAAAAAGAAATGGACATTCGATGCCGCTAAGTCGAATTCCAAATCGAAGAACACTCCTTTTGACGGTTGGCAGTTCACGGGAAAAGTAGTGGCGACGATTGTTGGCGGGAAGATTGTGTACTCCTGTTAGCCGCCTGTCGGAAGCTATAGGGGGACGGACCTAGTGTGGGGACGGGCCGACCTCGCCCGTCCCAGCCGAGCAGTGCTCGTCTCCTTCACGTAGTGCTACAATTCCCGGCCATGAAGCGCATCCTGTTTCTTCTGCTCATTCCATTTCTGTTCGCCGAGACGGCTACAGAAGTCGAGATCACGGCTGAGCCCTCGCACCACCTCGTCCTCGAAAACGAAACCGTGCGTGTCTTCAAGGTGGAGGTTGCGCCGCGGTCTGCGACGCTGATGCACCGCCATCGCCATGATTATTTCTCCACCTCACTAGGAGATGCCCACGTTTCTAACGAAGTCGAAGGGAAGTCGCCGGTGGAGGTGAAGTTTAGCGACGGGGAGACTAGGTTCGTTGCGGGAAATTTCGTTCACATCGCGCGCAACTTATCAGACAAGCCGTTTCGCAATGTGACGATTGAACTTTTGCAAGATGAAAAAGCTCATCAGGCAGCATCACGATGGCCGGAGGAGAGCGGTGAGAAGACTTTTCCGGGCGGGCGCAGCAAGATTCTTTTCGTTAAAGATGGGGTGCGAGTATCCGAAGTTAACCTGGAACCTGGCGCTATCGTGCCTAGCCATCATCATGATGGTCCGCACCTTTTGGTCGCGGTAAGCGATCTTGATGTGCGCAGCGATGTGGATGGCAGCGGACCCATGCCAGGAAAATTTAAAGCTGGCGATACTAAATGGCTGCCGGGAGGCTACACCCACACTTTGACGAATGTGGGTAAGGAGCCCGCCAGATTTATCACCCTTGAATTTTAGAGAGAGACGCGGCTTCGGCGTCCGTTACACATCCAGAGAAGCAGGTCTCTACGCGCTTTTGACCAGTGGATTGCCCGGAGAAACCCATCCGATACGGTTGAGCTTTGCGGTGAGGCGATCTTTATCGTTAGAGGCAGAGGCGGCCGCGAGGCGTTTGCGTAGTTTGGCTACTTTTTCGGCGCGGGTGCGACGGCGGCGAATTTCGGGACGACGACTGGGTGCGGACATAAACTTCTCCTTATTTTCAAATCACGAATGTGCAATGGTAAGGGCTGCGACGTTGTTCAACACCAAACTAAATGTCGCAATGCTGACGAACCCCAATTATAGAGTTGATGGGCATTGCAGGCAAAGGCGCGTCTACTTTGGCAGATAGCCGCTGCAATTCAGTACGGGCAGCCGGGGATACTTTGGGAAGCTCGAATCCTCGAATGACAGTTTGCACATAATGAATACTGAGCCGCGATCGGACTCGATGCGGCGCTCGTAAACGCAGTTCTTGCAAAGTCCGGGATCTTGGCCGCCTGGTGTTTTATCGCCGGTGCTTAACATATCGGGAGATTATCAGTCGCCTGCTAATGGTCCATCTCGATGGGCCGATCGTAGCCCGTCATCTCCAGGTAGCCAACCGCTTTGATCTCGCTGGTGGCGCGTTGCCCTTGGATGGAGATCGCTCCTTCCCAATAATTAGGATCGAATTTTGCAGTTCCGGTTAGCTCCTGTGATTTTAGCGGCGTGCTAATTTCCAAAGAGAGGTTTAATTTTGGAATCTCTACGCGCCAGCGAACCGGATATTTTGCCGACGTAATCGGGCTAGTCCACGTCTCGTCGAGCGGCGTAAGCAAAAAGTCGGAGGACCGAAGATGCATGGAACGGTTGCTGCTATCGACGTAAGTTCCCGCAGAGTAGGGATCGATCGATCCGTCCTGGCGTCGAATATGGAAGAGCATCAACTCAGTATTGTCGTTTAATTGAAGGCTTAGCCAATCCCAACCGACCTGCTGCGCTTCCAGTTGATGGGTGAAAAATTCGTGGTCCATCCACGAGGTTCCAGTTACTTGATCGCTCTTTCCGCTCTCGTCTTTAACATTCAACGTCACGGTGCCGGTTGTGTTCAAGCGGGTCAGCGAAATGTAATGCGAGGCGTGGTCCGGGCCTGATGCCTTCTGGCTTACTCCATTTTCCCCGTGGATGATAGGCGGCTTCGCAGGATGAAGCATCAACGAAATATTAAAGCGATCGTCATAAGCTTTCAGACTCAGATCATCTCCCTGCCATTGGACGGCCCAGTTACCATTCCACACTTTTTTCTGCGTGTCGCTAATGCCCGCTAATCCAGGACCGGCACGGTTAGTGCGCTCAGCATGATAGAAGTGGCCGCCATCAAGATCACTCAGCGCCAGATGCGCGAGATATAAATCGTGAATATCCCACGTTGAAGATTTGGCGGCGTCGCGGTCGACAGCTTCACGAAAAAAAGTTAATTCGAAACCGAAGCGATGGCCGTCGGCCGCGGTGAGGTTGCCGGTGTAATACCACCACTCCGTTTGAAAATCGGGATGGTCAAAATGATCGCGCGGGAATTCGTAATGGTAGTTGGGGAGAGCGGCCTTGTACTGCACGCTCATGTCTTGGGAACTAAATTGTTGCGCTCTAAGCTGTTGCGCACTGATGCAGGGCAGCCACCAGAACAGAACGCCGAGAATGAGAGCCCTATTCCTCATGGATAACCTCCAGCGGGTTGAGTCGCACGGCTACCCGCGCCGGGTAGAGTCCCGAGAGAATAGTTGCGACATAAACGACGCTTAGCGCCCCAACAATGATTGCCACAGGCCAGTGGAAGCGGATCGTCCAACCAAAAGATTGCTTGTTGATAACAAAGACGAGAATTAACGAGAGAAAGAAACCGAGCACAAAACCCGCGAGATTCGCGAGAAGTCCCAGAAGTCCGGCCTCGACCAAAATGAGTTTGCGGATTTGGGAAGACGATGCGCCGAGAAAGCGCATCAGGCCGAGTTCGCGGCGCCGGTCGATGACCAGGGCAACGAAGGCGCCGGCGATTCCCATGACCGCAACGAAGACTGCAACCGCCTCTAACGCGTAAGTGATAGCGAAGGTGCGATCGAAAATTCGGATTGCTTCAGCGCGCAAATCACGGTCTGAAAAAATCAGGATACGGTGGCCAGCGGCCACCTCTTCAATTTTCTTGCGGACATTCTGCACATTCGCACCTGGCGCGACGAAGACTGCCAGATTAGATGGCATTGGATCGGGCAAGTAGCGGAGCATGGTGTTGCGATCCATAAGAATGTAGCCACGTTCGCTGGCGTAGTCGTAATACGCATCCACTATTTTGAATGTCGCGGGTTTTTCTCCCAAAGACAGCTTCAGGTAATCTCCAGTTTTGACTTTGTGTTTGTAGGTGAATGGTTCGCTGACGACAATGTTGTTCTGGCCTCGCAACTGAGCGAGAACCTGCTCAGCGGGGCGTCCGGAGAAAAAATTGGAACTGCGGTAGGAGCGAGGAGCGCTGAGATCAATCGATGCCAGCGTCGCCGGCATGCCGGCATAGCTTATTTCGTAGGCGCGAAGGCGCTCGACCGCGGCGATTCCTGGCAATTGCGAAATTTTCTCCACAAGATCCAACGAGAGGCTGGGATGGCGGTCCGCCGCAGGGCCGCCCGCGGGGCGCACGTAGAGGTCTGCGGGCAATTGATCATTCATCCACGCCACGACCGTCTGGCGGAAACTCCCAACCATTATGCCGACCGAAACCATCATGGCGACAGCCGTGGCGAGGGCGCCAACCAGCACGGAAGTCCGGCGCAATGCAGCGGTCAAACTGCGAGCCGCCAGCAAGGCTTCAACTCCCACCAGTTTTTTTAGCAGGCTGGATGTCGACCAGGAAAGAAAACTTACCAGCGCAGGCATGGCGTAGGCGGAGGATGCGATCAGCAGAGTGGTGGCGAGATATCCAAAAAGCGGTTTTCCAGCGATGGCGGGCATTTGCGCGGTGATGGCTCCAAACACGGCAAGCAGCGCGGCGATGAGCAGGTCACGCTTCATGTGCGCTCTCGCAATGTATTCTCGACGGCCTTGGGCCATCGCGTCTGTTGGGGAGACGTTCATGGCCTCGCGTGCTGGCGAAAGAGCAGAAACCACGGAGACGCCGACTCCAATAAGGAGCGCCCAGACGATGGAGAAGGGGGTAAGCGCAATCGAACCGGGCCGACTGCTCACATATAAAGATTCGACGGTGCGAGCCATCAGTTTTACCGCGCCTGAAGCCATGAGCCTTCCGAGCGGCAGACCGAGGAGGGCGCCTGCGACGCCGAAGCAAGCGGATTCGCCAAGAAACGCAACCAACACATCGCTGCGGCTGGCGCCGACGGCGCGCACGATGCCGATTTCCGCGCGTCGTCGAACTACCGAGACGGAGATGGTGTTGTAGATGAGAAACCCTCCGACGACTAACGCGATGTAACTCAGAAGACGCAGATTCCAACGGAAGGCGGCCAGCATCTTGCGGTTTTCGTCCGTCCCGGTGCCTTGCGGGCGAACCTCAACTCCGGCCGGCAAGATGCTCTTGAGTTGGTTTTGCGACTTCGCGATGTCTGCGCCCCCAGGCAACTTGATGAGTACGCGATCGACGCGCCCGAAGCGATTTAGAATGCGCTGGGCGGCGGCGATATCCATGATTATCGCGTTCTCACTTCCGCTGGAATCAGGGTAAACGCCGCGCACAGTACAGCTGTAGATGCTGTCATTAATGAGCAGAGAGAGTTTATCTCCCCGATGTTTATTGAGACTGCTGCTTACCCAGATGCTTTGCGGGTTGGTCAAATCTTTCAAGGATTCGTTCGCAGTTTCAAAGTGCTTAGTCTCGTTGTCCGATGATGCGAGCTCCGAATGTCGACTTCCTTCCGCAATGAGGTCAATACCGATCAAAGGAATAGTCTGTTGAGAATCTGCCAAAACTGCGAAGTCCTCCATGCGAGGGGAAATACGCAGCGTGGAAGGGTAAGAGGCGAGAGTGGCTATGACAGACTCGGGAACGCCGCCGGAGGAGACAACTTCTAAATCGTTATCTCCCTCAAGAGTTTCCATGGACGAATGAAACGATCCTGCAGCCGCAGTGCCAGCCAAATCAATGGCGAGAACGACGGCGACACCAAACGCGACCGCGAGCACGGTAAGGCCGAGACGCACGGGCTCTCGAAAGAGCGGACGGACCATCAAGCGATAGAAGAGTTTGAGGCGAGACATCATTCTGGGATCAGATGCGATTGCCATCGAGCGGAAGCGAAGGAGCCTATGCAATATGACGCCGCGGACGAAACGCAGAGGTCCTTCGCTTCGCTCAGGATGACAACAATTGAAAGTATTATGCGCCATTCAGGTAGCGGCTCAGTTTACTAGCGCCATTGAGCCTACGACTGTCGGCTATGCGTGACCTCCTCGATGCGGCCATCGCGCAGGCGAACGACTGTGTCGCAAACCGCGGTTGCTTCCGTGCTGTGAGTCGCCATGATGGTGGCCGTTTTTTGCTCGCGAGTCAGGCGTTGCAACAGGCTAAGGATTACGCCTCCCGTGCTCGTGTCCAAATTGCCAGTGGGTTCATCGGCCAAGAGAATTTTAGGAGAGTGCACCAAAGCGCGCGCGATGGCGACGCGTTGCATTTGTCCACCGGAAAGCTGGTGCGGGTAGCGCGAACCGAGTCCATCGAGTTCCACCCATTGCATGCGCTTGATTGCTTCCTCGCGAGCATTCGTCCTTCCCGCGAGCAGCAGCGGCAACTCAATATTCTCCTCGACAGTCAGCGTATGCAAGAGTTGGAACGACTGAAATATGAAGCCGACTTTCTCCCGGCGCAGGCGCGTCTGCTTCGCGTCATCGAGCGTTGAGGACGACACCCCGTCAATGAATACGACGCCCTGGCTCGGAAAATCCATGGCTCCCGCCAGATGCAAGAGAGTTGATTTACCACAGCCGCTGCGCCCTACAAGCGCGACAAACTCGCCGCTTTCCACTGACAGTGAAACGTCATTCAGAGCGTGAACAGTCTGCCCGTCCGTGTCGTAATGTTTACCGACGTTCTGAAGAGAGAGAATGGGCATCTTGAAAGCAAGAACCGGCGGGACGGTTAATATCCAGCTTACGCGCCGGAGTTACACGCACCGGAATTACACAATGGAGGGCGCTGATGCTTGCGAATTCTATAAAATGGCAGCCGGACCTGTAAGCCGAATTCTGTCCGCCTTGCGGCGGGACGGTCATTCCTCTGGGCCACGCATTACTGCGTGGCTCAAGCGACCTACCCGGAGGTTGTGGCGCGCCGAGCCGGCACGCTTATCCAGCACACCCGAAGGCTTGCTAGAAAATCCCTCCCTATTTGGTCTTGCTCCG
>PLBX01000113.1 GCA_003135495.1 Acidobacteriaceae bacterium
CCGCCGCACATCGTCGTTATGCCCCTGCCGTAAAAACACTTCTGCGATGGCGAGCCGCACGCCAATGCGATCTCCGCCGGGAACATCCAAGGCGCGCGAAAAACGCTGCATCGCCGCGTCGCGATCTCCGAGCATCAGTAAGGCCGCGCCCGTCGACATCAGGATCGGAATGTCGTTATGTCCATAGTTTTCCGCCGTCTGTACATCGCGAAGAGCAGCGTCGCGAGCGCCCTGGCGCGCATAAACCTGGGCGCGGAGAGCATAAACTTGCGGATTTTCAGGTTCGAGCTTTTGCGCACTCTCAAGCGCGGCGATCGCCTGCTGAAAACGCCGCATGCGATAGAGGGTGTCTCCGTATTCCAGTTGCGTCGCAAAATCGTTTGGATCTTCCTGCAAAGCCGCGCGGAACTCAGGCTCGGCGCGCGCGAAATCCTGTTCCTGCCGATACGCTTCGGCTCTCGCCAAATGCAATGTGCGCGTCTTGCCTAAACTTTTCTGCGCGGCGTTTAATTGAATCAGCGCCGGCTGAGGACGATGCATCTGCAGATCAGCGTATGCAAGTCCCAGATGCGCCTCGCCGTAGTCAGGCTGCAAGCGGATGGCAATGTGAAAATCCATCGCAGCCTTGCCCGGCTCTTTAAGATCGTTCAACATGAAGCCGCGATTCACGTAGCCGGTTGCCATCTTCGGGTCGCGGTCGAGCGCGCGCGTGAAATCGTCCACCGCCTCACGCTTNNGAGATAACCAGCAATCAGCGGAAGATCTTTATCGTTCTTGATGATGGGCTCGTACTTCGTCACCAGATCCTGCGCTTCCTTGTAGCGTCCCAGGTAGTACAGATCGTAGGCCAGGTAGACGACACCTTCGCGATCGTTCGGAAGTTTTTCGAGAACCGCTGCGCCGCTTTTTGCAGCTTCAGCGTAATCCCCTTTCAAGGTCAGATAGCGCTCGCGTTCGCGGCTGACTTGCGGGTTCTCGTTCATCTTGCCCTGCGCACGATCCAGCCAGTTTTTTGCCAACTCGGGATTGTGCGATTCGAGCGCCGATGCCGCGCCTCCAGCTACGACCAGCGCGCTGCTGGGATTTCGCTTGAACGCCTCTTCGTAGCTCGCCTGCGCCTCCGGAAACTTTCTCTCCGATGTGTACAAGTCGCCGAAAGCGAGATACGGCGCGTAGTCTTTCGGATGTGCGGCGACGGCCCGCGTGAAATATGTCTCCGCGAGTTTTGCATCTCCGCGGTCGCGCGCCAGATAACCGAGCGAAGAAAGTGCAGTTCGATTGTTGTGATCAATCTCCAGCACCTTGGTGAATGTTGCCCAGGCAGCTTCTTTCTGGCCAAGCTTCCACTGCAGGCTGGCGTAATTCAGCAATGAATTGACGTTGGTTGGAGCCAGAGCCAGGGCATCGCGAAGATCTTTGTTAGCAGCATCCATGTTGCCCAAACCGGCTTCAATACCGGCGCGCAGCCGCAGCATCTCCGGGCGCGAGGATTCCGGAACGGTGACCTGACTGATCTCGCCCATCGCCGCATCAAGTTGTTGCTTGGCTCCCGCGTCGTCATCCTGCCGCAGTTTAAGTTCGTATAAATTCAAGCGCAGTTCGATGGGGAAGAGCGGGCCTTCCGGCGGGTGCGGAGGCAGACTGTTAATGGCGAGCGTGTATTCGGAGGCGGCTTCAGGCAGCCGATCTCCCGATTCATAGATCGCGCCTTGTAGGGAGTGCAAGCGATAGTTGTTGCCGTCGATTTTTTTGGCGTCTTCGAGAAAGGCTTGCGCCGCATCGGTCTGACCCAGGCCCATCAAGGCTTGCGCCGCGCTCAGATCGAGGCCGATGTTACCCTTCGCAGATTTGGCGAGACGCGAGTACAAATTCGCGGCGTCCTCTTGCCGCCCCGCCAGTTGATAGGTGAATGCCAACTCAGCCTCGGCATCGGTAGTCTTGTTGGGAATCGATTGCAATGCCGCAATGGCTTCGTCGTACTTTCCCTGGTCGCGATATTGCCGGGCAACCGCGCGCAACACATCAGGATCTCTCGGCGCGCGTGCTTTAGCGCGGTTCAGGTAACGCGCGGACTCTTCGGGCTGATTTAAGCGATCGAAAGCGTGAGCGATAAGCAAATCGGTGTGAGCCGATGGCGCAATCGCGTCGGCGCGCCGCAGCAGATCGAGCGCGCGACTAGGATCGGAGTTCAGCATCAACTCGCCCGCCAATTGCAGGCTGTTGGCATCTTTCGGATTTGCGTCAACAACCTTCTGCAAAAGCGCCTGGGCTTCCGCATCGCGGCCCATCTTGACGTATGTCTGCGCTAGTCCCGCCATGCCGCTCGCAGAGTGCGGACGCAGTTGCAGTCCGTGATTGTAGGCATCGACCGAAAGCTGGTAGCGATCACCGAGTCGTGCGCAGTACCCAAGCAGGAACCATAATTCCGCATTTTGTGAGGCGGCCTTCGCGGCGCGCTCAGCATAGTTGATGGCGGCGGGGTAATCGTTTCTCTTCAATGCATCTTGAGCGGCGCGCGCCTCGCGAGCCACTTCAATGTTCGATCCCCAGCCGAGATCGCCTTGGTTCGCACTGGCTTCGCCTTGCTGGGCAGACTGTTGCGCCGACTGCGGCTTGGAATTATTAGCCGCAGGCGCATTCGCTGGACCATTTACCTCGTAAGTTTGAGCAGGTGCGCCATTGCAAATTACAGCTATGCAAAAGCTCGCGAACAGAAGTTTCCGTTTCAAAAAGTCTCCACGTTATAAATTTTGTGAGTCTTCGGAGTACAACACCGCAGGACGATCTCTACGGCTTCAATCAGATGCGCTTCCCTAGGTTATGGCTGCTTTCTCCCCTATGGAGAGGCGTCGTCCTCGTCCTAATTGTTCCACATACAAGAAGTATCGCCGAAAAAACAAAACGCTAGAAGCGAAGTCGCTTGCTGTAATGCGAGGTATTACCATAGACGCCAGTAAACCCTGAGTCCAATTTCGGAATCAAAGATACTCGCTATGGAGCCTACAGAGTACTCAGAGCGCAATGAGCGCACCGTTGTGAGTGCGACTCAACCACCTCGCCGTCCCATTCCACTTCTGGCCATTGTTCTGCTCGCATTGATGGTCCATGGACCGCTGCTGATGATGCAACTTCCATCTGGTTCATTTGATGCCAACTTCCACATGTTTTTTGCATCGCACTACGCGCATCACTGGTTCGATCCGTGGAACCTGAAGTGGTTTGGCGGCTTCTCCCAGACCACGTATCCGCCCCTCACCCACCAGTGGATTGCGCTGCTCTCGTACATCGTCGGCTTGAAGATGGGATACATGCTGGTGCAGCTAATCGGAATCATGCTGCTGCCCGTGGGTGTTTATCGCTTCGCCAGAATCTGGGTCGACGATCGCGCCGCGAGTTATGCCGCCGTCGGATGTGTGTTTTTAGGGTCGCTCACGTTTTTGACCTACCAGGCTGGGCAGCTGGCGACCGTGTGTTCGGCCGCTCTCTACTTGAATGCTCTTCCCTACTTTTATGAGTGGATGACCGAGTCTTCTGTTCGTTCGCTGATTAAAGGCATCGCGGTCAGTTTGACTGCGGCAGCGGCGCACCACGTAACCCTTATTTTCGGAGCTTTGCTGTTCGCTGTTCCCGTGTTGTGGACCGCCTTGGTGGATGCGCACGACGAGCGCGTAGCAGGTTCGGTGGGCGGCGTGATCTCCCGAGCCGCAATATTCGCGGTCGCTGTGGGTGCTGGGGTCGGACTGGTGCTGATGCCGTATTGGGTCGCGCTTATTCAGCACCCGATTCACCAGATCCCGATTCCTCACGACAGCCGCGCTAACTTCCTGCTGAATTCGACGACGGCCATTAACTATTTTCTGATTCCATATGGCCTGTTAATAGTGGCGCTCCCGTTCATCGTGATTCGAGGAGCCTCATCACGGCGGTTGATTCCATTGCTCATGGGCTTCTGGGTGACGTTTATCTTCGGGCTTGGCGGAACGACGCCGTTGCCGCGCTGGCTGCTCGGACGCGCCTACGAAATTCTGACCTTCGAGCGCTTCACATTTTGGGCGACATTGCTGACGCTGCCGATAGTCGGCCTGTTAGCTGCCGATTTGATCGATCGCTTCCGGGTGAAGGCCGCGGTTGGACTGGCGCTCGCGGCAGTCTTTACCTTCGGCGCCGCGATGTTCTGGCTCTCGGAAAATCCTTTTCGCGCGGCGTTCACGCAGATCAACGTCGCCCCCGTTGACGCCTTCTTAAATCGCGACGGCCATGATGCCTACCGTTACGTTCTTCTAGGCTTTGGCAGCGAACTGGCTCGAGTTTCCATAGGCACAACCGCCAGCAGCGTGGACGGCGACTATAACTCGGCCCGCTTGTTGCCGGAGATGACCAACTACGGCTCGGCGCAGCTCACCAACTCCAAGTTTTATGGCTCGGCGGGAATGGCGTCATTGCGAGCCATGCTCGAACATGCCAATCGTTACGGGCTTAAATATATTTTCGTGCACGACGCGTATTACGAGCCTCTACTCACGTTTGTTGGATGGCGCAAGATTGAGACGTTCGACAATGGAGCGGTGACGGTATGGTCGAAAGACGACGTGCCCCCGGCGCATCCGATTCAGTCGGACGCCATGCCAACGGCCTTTCAGGGCGTGCTCTGGGGAACGTTACCGATCGGCGTTAGTTTCCTGGCAATAATTCTCGAGTTTCTCTTGCCGAATCCGCGGCGGGTTTCGGGAGCGGTCAGGGCTACCGTCCGCGCAGAACATTCCGTCGCCTGATGACTGAACTCTTGACGGAACTAATGACGGATAACTAACGACGCAGACGCACATGCAAACGCATAAGGACCGAAAATGAAATTTATTCTGCCCATAATTCTTGCCATTGCCACGGTCGTGCTGATCGGAGTGGCGTTCGTGGCGTCGGGAACTGTCGTAGGCAAAACCGTCGGCATCGAAGCGGGTTCCGCGATGTACGGTCTGACCCCCAAGGCCAGCACGCCCGATCAGGCGCTTACGAATTTGCTGGTGGACGTGAAGCGGCGAAATTGGGATCAGGCATACGGCGAAATTTCGAATCCACAAGTCGCCACGAAACAACAATTCATTCAGGCTTGGACGGGATCTTATGGCAGCCTCCGCACATTTTCTGCCCTTGAGGGCTTTGAACTTCGGCCCATGCACATTACCAATGACGCGGCTCAAATGCGGGTTCGGCTGCATTGGACTACGCCGATCGGTCCGCTTGAAGACGTGCGGGATTTTCACCTCGCCAAAGTCGGCGACATTTGGAAGACGGTGTGGTCGAAGACTGACGTGCCGAATGTTCCTTCACAGGTCATTCCAGTTACCTACCTGCGCTGGGATTTGGTGAGTGCAGCCGGAGACGATGAATGGGGAGCGAAGAATATCGATGCTCCGCACGTGCGAATCATTTCCATGAACCCGTTGGATTTCGCCGAAGGCGCGGTGGTATTGGGCGAAGTGGTGAATGAAGATACGATCCCCGCTTTCGTAAACGTGACCGCAACTCTGGTCGACGGCTCGGGCAAAGAAATCGACGAAGAGACGAGCTTCGACAAGATCGATCACATTCTTCTCCCCAAACAGGTGACGCCGTATCGCATCGACTTTCCAAAAGTGAATCTAAAAAATGTGAAGAATGTTCGCATGAATGTGAAGGCCACGCTGGTTCCTGCCTCGGCTGATCCCGTCATCGGCGTGATGAATCAGAAAGTCGATCCTGACTATCAGGGCAAAAGCGTTCTGCGCGGAGACCTGCTGAATGAGAGCGGACAGACGGTCAACATTCCGCACGTGATTGCAAGTTTGTACGACAACAACGGCAAAGTAATTTGGGTTGCGGACGGTTATGTTGAGCACTCGCTGCTGCCACAGACGGCGGCGCCATTCGAGATTGAGATTCCGAAAAACATGGTGCCGAAGGTGTCGAACTTTCACGTCGTGGTGAATCAATACAGCATGGGCAGGAACTAAGCATGCGGCGCTTGTGTCTGAATTGTGCGTATGGCTTTCTGGCGTTGGGAGTTGCGGCCTGCCTTATGGCGGCGCTCGCGGCATCCTGCTCGGCGCAAAATATTACCGTGCCCACGTCTGCGGTTGCGGGCGAACCGGCCTCGATAGCGATTACGGGAAGCGGCAAAGCGACCTTGTACATTCTCGGTCCGGGCATTTCCACGAAGCAGGAAGTCAACTTGGGCGAGGATCTTAAACTGCGCGGCGATGCTCTGAAAAACGCAGGCGATTACCACATCGTCGCCTGTTCCGATTCTTGCCACAGCGCGACGTTTTATGTGAGCGCCGGAAAACCTGCGAGCCTTACTTTTCTCGTGCATCCATCGCGCGTGCCGGTCTCGCAGCAGGATGCGGTGAGCGGCGTCGCTTTTCCTTTCGATCAATTTCACAATCTCGTGTTCACTCCGCAGACAATTAATTTTCAACTCTCGGCGGGCAATGCATCCTTGCTCAATCGATCGGTCAACACCCAGGCAGGAGTTGCGTGGTTCCGCACCTCGTCGGGCAAATCGGCTGGTGCATTGCAAGTCGTCGCCTCTTTGAACGATTTCAACGCGCGCCGCGTGGTGCAGCAAGTAGCGTCAGATCCTTGCAATTTAAGAATTACCGGCCAGCGTAACGCGCAAGGAATTCTGGTGCAGACCGAACCGGTGCATGATTGCTCGGGCAATCCCGTGCCGGATGGGACGATTGTTAGTTTTACGGCGACCGCGGCAAGCGGAAAAAGCACCGTGGATGCGCCGATCAAGAAAGGTGTGGCCCGCGCAGAGATGGAAGCAACAGGCTCGGCCGTAATTTCGGGCGCCTCGGGCGTGGTGATGGGCAATGAAGTACGAGTCGGAGGGCGACCATGATTCGCAAGTTCCCTGCTCGCTCTTGCGCACGAATCTCATGCTCGCTAATGCTGGTTGTCTGTTTCGTTGCTGCGCAATATTCCGTCGCTGCCGACGCCGCGACGCAGGTGCAGCTGAACGCGGCAAAAGCCGCTCCTCGCGCGGTTGAACCGCTCACTCAGAACAGCATCGTCCGCGACTATCGAGTGGCGTGGAACAGCATGTCCCATGCTCTGGAGTTCAATTCGCTCGATCCCTTGAACGGGCCATTCACGGGCGAAGCGAAAACTGGCCTATGGCAATCTGTTGTAAGCCAGCAGCGTTCCGGCCTCGGCCGCCGTTACGCAGATCAAACTCATCATCTGGACGCGGTATTTTACGCCCCCGAAGGCGATGCCATTGAACTCCACGACACGGCTGAATACCAGTTGCAGTTTTTGGATAAAGGAAAGGTCATCCACGAAGAACACGTTGTCGCGCACTATGTCGTGCTCATGACTCCCAGCGCCGATCGTTGGCTGGTTCGATATTTGCAGGCCGTACCGCAATTTTAAAAGTCTTAGTCCAATGGAGAGCCGGGGCGTCCTCGTCCGGCCACCCCAATATAAGCGACAAGAATTCGTCATCCACCCCGCACCATCTAAAGGGTGAATCATTTGCAGCCGGTCGCTGGCCCGCTGTCGTGCCTCGAGACGCGCCGCCAACCGGAGCCTGCAGCGCAGCATCCTACTTAGCAAGTAGAAGAAATGGAGACTAAGTTGCCGAAAGTGTTTTTGTGTCTGATAATGGCGTGGTTTGCGATCGCGAAGGGATGCGATTCGCGGGCCGCGAATGCCACATTCCCGCTGGGGCCGCATAATCCCGCGCCCATGCCCACGCTCCTCGCCGTGTATATGCCATGGTTCGGTGATCATACCCACATGGATGTCGGCTATTCGAGCCACGATCCCAAGGTCTTGCACAAGCAGATTGAACATGCCCGCAGCATGGGCATAACAGCTTTTGTGGTCGACTGGTACGGCGAGAGCGCTCCCTACTCAGACGCCAACTTTGCGCTGCTGGAGAAGGTCGCCAGCAAAGACCATTTTCAGGTGGCTCTGCTCTACAACGAGCCCGAAGATCAGGACCAGCAATCGACGGATGACGCCATAGCCGGCCTCGATAAGGCTTACAACTCCTATATTGGCCCGGAGGCGAAGTACCGCGACGCTTACTTCACTTATCAGAACCATCCCGTGATTTTCATTTTTCCGAAGCAGGGGCACGTGGATTGGAACCACGTCCGCGAGCACGTCAGCAATTGGGCGCAAACTCCGCTTTTTATCTACAAAGACGAACCGCCAGCGCAGTATGCCGCCGACTTTGGCGGCTCCTATGCGTGGGTGCAACCGGGCGCGGCCGGGTGGGCTCCGGATGGCAGCAACTGGGGCGAGCAGTATCTGGACCATTTCTATAAAACGATGCGCAACAAGTATCCCGACAAAATCGCGGTCGGAGGGGTATGGCCCGGGTTTGACGACTCGGCCGCAAAATGGGGATTGAACCGCCACATGCAGAGCGGCTGTGGCAAGACATTCGAAACCACACTGCATATGTACGACCGGTATTATGACAGCGAGCACCCGCTTCCCTTCCTCTTGCTTGAGACCTGGAACGACTACGAGGAAGGAACCGCGATTGAGCGAAGCACCTCCGGCCCCGGCTGCAGCCAGCAGAACCAGAANNGGCTGAGCCGATCCGTTAATCTTCCAGTAACAAACGTCCAAGCCGCTGTGGACACTAGACTTGGGCAACATTTTCGCCAACCTGCCAGGGCCTTCCGTCATCCAAGTGTGCCGGGGGATTGCCTCGTCCAGAAGTGGGCGCGGAGATTGGGTCGACTAATGAAGAACTCTGCTCGGAGCCTTAATTTTCTTTCCCAGCTTTTGCTGGGGGATAGCAAGAACGCTGATAGCAAGAACGCTTCTGATTCCGCCGCCAACGCGGCTGCGGTTAAAAATATTTCGTCCGCTTCCAACCTAAGCAGTGATGACTTCGGCGACCTGTGGAATCTGGCGAATTCTCATCATGTGATCATGCGCACCTTTCCTGCACTCCGCGCCATGATGGAGGCGCAGGGTAGCGACAAGCTGGGCTGGATCGACAGAGCCCTAGCCAAGGAGCGGGCCCGCATTGACCACGCCGTTTCTTTTCTGGCTCCAATTTGCGACTCGCTGGAAGAGGCTGGCGACGTGGTTGTGATCAAGTCTCTCGATCACTGGCCTGACTTGGGAAACGACCTTGATCTTTACACGAACGCCAATGCTGCCGACGTTGTCAGCATCATGAAAGAGCGCTTCAAGGCCGATCTGGATGATCGCAGCTGGGGAGACAAACTGGCGAACAAGTGGAACTTCGTGGTTCCCGGCCTGCCCGAACTAGTGGAAGTTCACGTAGGCCGATTGGGGCAGACGGGCGAGCAGATTGCCATTACCCGCTCCTTAACCTCGCGCGCGGGAACCGTCGAATACAGCGGCCAGACTTTCCGGGTGCCTGCGGCGGAAGATCGCATGGTGATCAGCACTCTGCAACGAATGTACCGGCACTTCTATGTGCGTCTCTGCGATGTGGTCGACAATGCCAAGCTCATGGAATCAGGTCTGGTTGATTATGCTTACCTGAAGTCCTTGGCCAAGTCCGCCGGGTTATGGGATGGGTTGGCCACTTACTTGGTAATCGTGTCCGAATATGTTGAGTCCTATCGCGGACGCGGTGTCGACTTGCCACCGCTAGTCACTGAAGCGGCGCGTTTCGGCAACGAACTAGTCTATTTCAAACGCAACTTCCTTCGCATCCCGATCTTCCCCCAATCGGCGAAGTTATATGCCTCAGAATGGACAAGACTGCTGCTCAATGGAGAATTCGCCAACACCCTGCGCTTAAGCCTTCTGCCAGGATTGGCGACCGCAGCGGCCCTCGAGATGAAATTTACGGGAAGTGACAAGGGTATCTGGTAATGAACAAGAAGTGGAGCCTAAGGTACAGGTTGCTCAGTGGTTTACGGTATTGCGGATGAGCGGGCCGTCACCCTAAGGTGGAATAGTTCGCTAGGGTGAAATCGGCTCTTCCTTATATTTACGGCAGTCTGTCTACTTGCGGACTGATGAAAGGATTTGTTTTGGTTCGCATTCTTGTAGCAGACGATAACCCGGTGGTTCGGCATTATCTCCGCGGCCTGCTGGAGCAGCAGACCACGTGGCGGGTTTGCGACGAGGCCAGAACCGGGGGGGAAGCCTTGGAACGGGTGCGCAATAATCGCCCAGACGTGATTCTGCTCGACTTCCAAATGCCTGATTTAAATGGACTTGATGTGGCTCGCAGGATCGGGCAACTCTTCCCCGAGATACCGATTCTTATGGTCACAATTCATCTATCCAAACAATTAGCTGATGAAGCCAAAAAGGCGGGCATTCGCGGAGTATGTTTAAAGTCAGATGTGGGTTCCATAGTGGAAGCGGTAGATACCTTGTTGCACGAGCGTACCTATTTCCCCCAAACGGCTGCCACCAACCACTGAGCGATTGACCCATAAGCGACTGATAGTATTCAAAATAAGCGACTTCACGGCCCTACAGGATTCACTGTATTCAGGGGCCGTAGTTGCCATGCTAGCGTGAAGGGAGTTGTCGGATGTCTGTTTATCGATCTAGCAAATTGTTGGAAGTGCAGCACTCGCGGACTTCCCGTAGCGGTCCAATGTGTATGCTTGCTTCAAAGGTAAGGACTCGCTATGGTTACTAATAGCTTCAGTCAGGAAACTGGAAACGCGTCTATGGCGGTTCGCATTCTGCTGGTTGATGATCACCCCGTGGTGAGGCAAGGGCTGCGGACATTGCTAGAAGGACATTCCGAGTGGGAAGTTGCAGGTGAAGCTTCCGATGGACTGGAAGCAGTGGAAAAGGTAACCAGCTTACAGCCCGACGTGGTTGTACTGGATATCACCATGCCACGAATGAACGGCATTGAAGCTTGCCGCGTAATCAAAGAGAAAAAACCCGGGGTTGAAGTATTGTTTGTGACCCAGCATGATTCACCGCAAATGATGCGTGAAGCATTGGCTGCGGGGGCGAGAGGGTACGTAGTGAAATCGAATCTTGCTCGCGATTTATTGGAAGCAGTCGAAGAGGTAAGCCAGCACCGCGTGTTTACGGCACTGGCGCGCGATCCAAACACGGCGAATTGAACGCCGGGCCGGCATTAAATTTTGAAGAGCTCCAGAAAAATCTGGGTGGGGAGACTACCATGAAACTGCGTATTCTGTTAGCTGATGATCATGAAATTGTACGCCGAGGCCTGTGCGCTCTATTGCAAAAGCGCGAAGGCTGGGAAATATGTGGCGAAGCATCCGACGGCCGCGAAGCCATCGAAATGGCCAAGCAATTGAAACCGGATGTCGTCATCGTTGATATCGGCATGCCTTATCTGAATGGTCTTGACACGACACGCCAGTTAATCGAACTCGATCCCGCTTTCAAAGTTATCGTTCTTACTATTACCGATTCCGATCAGGTCATCCGCGAAGCCCTCGACGCTGGCGCACGTGGCTTTGTGCTGAAGTCTGACGCGGCTCGTGATCTGGTTTCCGCAGTGGAGGCCATCCAGAGCAAGCGCATGTTCTTCACGCCCCGCGTGAACGATCTGGTGCTGCAAGGCTTCCTGGACAAGGGCCACTCCGTTGCCCGCAACGAAGCGCCGAATCTGCCCATCCTGACTGCTCGTGAACGCGAAGTAACTCAGCTTCTGGCAGAAGGAAAGAGCTCGAAGGAAGTGGCCACGCTGCTGAACCTGAGCACCAAGACGGTTGAGACTCACCGCAGCAACATCATGCGCAAACTCAGCCTGCATTCTATCCGTGATCTGGTGGTCTACGCTATAAAGAACAACATTATTCAGATC
Organism: Acidobacteriaceae bacterium; assembly: GCA_003135495.1. GTDB lineage: Bacteria > Acidobacteriota > Terriglobia > Terriglobales > Acidobacteriaceae > Acidiflorens. Next base: position 11,798 of record PLBX01000113.1, read on the forward strand.
CAGATGCCGCCGCAGCCGAGCACTCAGTCGCCGACGGCCGGCCCAGCAACCACGGTAGTTTAGATGGATGGTTTCGTAAGGAAGCCTGGCAGTGTCTGACTACAAGCCGTTTGGTTAAAGTTAAAATCTCCATGGGCGTCGCACCTTTTCAGTGCGGCCCCTGTCCGCCATCTCCTTGCTGGCTATACGCATAAGCGCTCCGGGTCGAAACCTTGAGCTTTCCGTAACCCGAAGCTTGCGCCTCCACCCGAATCGATCCATTCTCCGGCTTCGCATTTTGGTTTCTTGGCCGGTACGCGATCATGTATTGCGTTCGGATATCGTGAGCAACCGTGCGCGTGATGTCTCCCACCTGATTCAGATTGTCGGGGAAATAGGCCACCCCGCCCGTGTCCTTAGCCAACTTCTGGAGCGCGTCTCGTCCCCGCCGCTCCATGCCCCCACCCAGCAAACCAATCGCATAAATTGTGGGCCCGTCTTTGAGCTGCAGCTTAGCCAGCGCCTCCTGCAACGTCTCCTGGCTCATATTGTCTTCGCCATCGGTAATCACCAGCAGAACTTTTTTGTCGAGACGCGTATTGTTCCGCAAATGCACAGCCGAAGCCACGATGGCATCGTAGAGCGCCGTACTCCCAGTCGAAGACACTTGATGCAATGCCGATTGCAGCAGGTTTATGTCGGACGTGAAATCCTGATCCAGATAATAATTCTGACTGAAGTTAACGATGAAGATCTCATCCTTGGGATTGCTGGCGCGAATCAGATTTAGAACCGCGCGGCTCACCTCGTCTCGCTTATCGCGCATGGAGCCGGAGTTATCAACCACGATGCCCATGGCCACCGGCACGTCCTGGCGGCGAAAGGAAGTGATAGGCTGCGCGACCCCATTTTCAATAATCGTGAACGCGTTCTTGTCCAGATTCGGCACCAGGTTCCGTTGCGCGTCGAATACGGTGGCGTGCAACATAACTTCTTGAACTTCTTTTCTAAACACGAACATGCCGGCCTGATCATCCGAGCCCACGTCAGCCGGCGGGCCAGCCTGGTCCATAGGGACAGGTTCCTGCGAACTCTCTCCTGCGGCCGGCGCTTGCTGCTGTCCGGTACTCTGAGAACCGCCGCTCNNCGAACTTGGCGCACTCGTTTGCGCCCATGCTCCATAGGTCGAGAGCAACATCACAACCGTCAAAAGGCTCGAAGCGACACGGTAAGAAGTCTTGGCAAACATAGTAATTTCCATCGTCGTTTTAGATGCGAATCAACCTTCAAGTGAATGGTACTAAATACAGGAAGTACTCGACCCCCGCTCCGTGGGCGCGGCCAGTCAAAAAAAGTCCCGGCCAAGAATGACCGGGACTTGTAATGGACGGAGTAGCAAAGGCAACTAGGACGCGCGACGTTCACGATCGCGGTTCTGGTCGTCCTCCTCATTAAATTGTCCACCCTTTTTGTTTTTGTTCTGCTGCTGACCAGGTTGATTTTGACCAGACTGGCCCTGACCGGACTGATTACCCTGTTGCGGCTGCCCGGTTTGTCCACCGCGCTGCCCCTGTCCGCCCTGTCCGGACCGACCGCTCTGCTGGCCCTGTCCGAATTGACCACCCTGTTTATTCATATCATCTGCCATGAAACCCTCCTAGGCAAAGCGCGAGCTCCCCCGCGCCCTGGATTTTTATTAACCACTTGTTGCATTTAGTTGCTTCGCAAGATCTCTGAGTTGGACCGAGAGCCTTGGGCAGATTCTGTAGAAATTCATCGGCAAATACTTACATGAATCGCCGCAGAGAAATAAAAATGAAGCCTGCCATAAAACAGAGTGGCCTTCCCTACGCGAAATCTTATTTCGAGTAGAGAAGGCCAGTGACTCCGGATCGACGATCTTCCGCCGGTACTTACATCACAACAACAACCGCGACACTAACTCCCGGATGAGCCAGGTCGAAAAGAAGGTATTCGCCGTTAATGTAGTCCACATAGCATTGATCGTTATAGGACCAGTCCGCCGGCCACGCACCCATCATGTTGAAAGAGTAGCCGCCGTATTGAAACTGCGGCTGCCCGCCCACCACTATGGGACGGCTTACGACAAACGTGTGTTGACGCCCAAAATTGGAACGGAATTTGTCATCTGGAATGCGGCCGCCACCGCGATGATCGCCGCCCTGGGCTTGCATCTCAGTCCGGTTGCCGTTTCGCGAATCGGTTTCCCGGGAATTTGTGCTGTTTCCCTGCTTGGAGTTGTGCTCATCCCCACGCATGGTTTTGTCTTCAGACTGTTCTGCTGGTTTCGCGGTCTGCTGTCGCTCCTCCTGAGGCTTCCCCATATCGCCACGCTTATCATCCTGCGCGGGTTTGGCTTTGTCGTCGTGAGCCGGTTTGGATGCTGCCGGTTTGGATTCGTCGTTGGGCTTGGCATCTTCATGTTGCTCTTGCGCGTACATAAATGCGCTGGCGCCAAGGAATAATGACAGCGTCGATATGCTGACCACTTTTGCGAGCTTCATAAGTTTCGTCTCCTTTGAACAATGTTGCAAAACATGCAAACCATTAATCCGATAACGTATAAACGGCCCGACTACTGACCACCCATCCGCCGCGAAACTAAACGCTGCGCCGGCGGCCGAGATGCGTAAAAAGCGAAACTACAAACAGTATCAAGAAAACAACAAACAGAAGCTTCGCAATACCGGCAGCTGCAACCGCTACTCCCGTAAAGCCCAACACGGCAGCGATTAGCGCGATAACGAGAAATGTCACAGTCCAACCAAGCATGTAAAACCTCCTTGAATACTTCTCGATCATAGGGCGAGCGCGATAAACCGAAGTATCCATTTGAGACGGTACGCTGCTAAACAAATTGCCTTATGCCCCGAGGGTGGACTCTCACTACTTAGATCGCATTACCTTGAACCCTGTAGGGACAACGCTCCGGGTAACTCATAGCGTCAGTGCTTGGAGTCTTAATGGTGTGGCGAGGCATTCTGTGTTGTGGTGGTTTGTTCACGGCTCTGCTGCCGTTAGCACCGGCGCAGGAACTTCTGAAAGATGGTAAGCCGCAGCTTCCAATCTCAAGGGCTAGGGCCAAACCTGATTTTGTGGTCGCAGGCGCAGCATCCCCAACCCGTACCCGAACCTCTTCCACATTCGAACGTTCCTAAACAGCGACCAACATCGCCCCCGGGCTGACAATAAAAAACCCGCCGAGATTAACCCGGCGGGGTGCGTTTACCGCTGTGAACATTCGCCTTCAGCAATTAGTCAGTCTCGACCGGAGTAATCGCGACAATGTGAAGTACTCTGCTTTCGTGATCAACCGTCGCCATAACTTTTACATTCTTGTTTTCGTAGCGCTTGGCTTTGTCTTGGTCATCAAGCTGGTACGCCGTCTTGCTGGCGTTTTCCCGCAACACAAGTTTTTCGCCAGACCGCATAATTGTGCCCTCAAAACTCTGCGCCGACCGCTGCGGCGTAGCAGTGTCCACCTGAGATTTCGTTTGAGACATTGAGCTGTCCGGATCTTGTCTTGCCGGAGTTGCAGTCGTTCGCTGCGCCGATAAACCAAGCGCCAATCCGGATATCACTGCAACCATAGTCAAAAGTCTAGATATAAGTCGTTTCATGATGTCCTCCAAATGCTTATTGCTCGGCTCGCGTAGCGACGGACGCATTCGTCCGTACCCCATGCTCAACATACTCATGCACCCGTCATACCAATCTTTCCACCGCAAACGAATCTAAGTGACTAACTCCATCCTTTGTTAGCGCTATAGCACATTCAGCTATTTTCGCTGCGTTGTGAAAGCGCTCGAAGCAGAGTAGAAACTTCCGGGCCCATGCAATCGCGACGTACAGTGTTCCATGTAGAACCACAACAGAAGCGCGCCTGCCAGATCAACTATCACCGCGCACCACTATGACCACGCAATTACGCCGCCTCGCCGAAGGCGATTCCCTTCACCGTAGAAGGCTTCCCATGCGATTGCGCTTCATTGACACTCTTCTACTCTAGTCTTTCATGTCGTCTGCTTCATCTTTCAGTGTCATCCTGCGCGGAGCGAACGACCTATGCAGTTGCGAGCAGCGCCGTCGCTCTAGGCAGCCTTTTTCTTTGGAAGCTTCGCGGCCTTCTTTCTTGCCTCCGAAAGGCCAATCGCAATGGCCTGTTTGCGGCTCTTCACAGTTCCGCCTTCACCGCCCTTGCCCGACTTCAGTGTTCCTTTTTTCTTTCGCCGCATCGCGCTTGCCACTTTCTTTCCCGCAGCCTTGCCGTACTTTGCGACCCGATGACGATTTCTTCTTGGCAGCCATAGATTCTCCTTAGTGATTGAAGACTAGTGATTGATCTTAGTGATTGATGACTTAGCCTTAGATTGGAAAGCCCCGGCTGAGGTTGTGCGCCCCCACGCGCTCCTTATTTTTTCGCCGCGCGCATTCCTGCCTCGATGCATTTTTTCGCCTGCTTCGGTCCTCTTACATCGAGTATTCGATATTGCTCTCCGCTTAGCTTGTGGTAGTTCACGAAAAATTCTTGTTAGACGGGGGGATAATGTTCGTAACCGAACAAAAAACGGATAACTTGCTGGCCGCTTATCGTTACATTCTGCGCCGGGAGTGCCTCCCAAAAAATCGGGTTCCCGCCGTAAATTGANNAGAATCAGTATTTTAGGAGAATCAAATCCTGAAGACACGCATATAACGAAGCAGGTCCCCCTCCTCGGGGGCATCATGATTATGCGGAGTGTTCACGCCGTCGCGGTCAGCCCATCACGCTGGCGCTAACGGAACCAAGATCAGACCTGAGTGGGCGGATCGAATAGTGCCATCGGCAGTTATTGTTCAAACGTGCCAAGGAGGGAACCTCGATGTAGAATCTTTGCAGTTTTCGAAGTCAAAAAGGAAATTCCGGTCCAGTGTCGTTTGGTTGTCCAATGTTGGTAGACGCTGCGGGTCGTGCGGCCGCAAAGGATACGATCGAGCTCGGATCAAGAATTCTGTAAGTTGCATTTCAGGGGCGATATGAGAGTGAGATTCGCAGTGGCAGCAGCGGTGATGAGTCTCGCGCTGAGTGTCGCAGCCCAGAAGGAGATGCACATGGTCCATGCCAAAGGTTCTTTCGACATCAAGATGACTCCCGCCGAACCAACCGACTTCGAGAAGGCGAACGACATTAGTCGGGTCGCATCCGACAAGACGTGGCACGGTGACTTCGAAGGCGTCAGCCATGGAGAAATGATCACCGGCTCGACCGCGAGCACCGGCTCCATGGCCTACGTTGCTATTGAGCGCATGACAGGCAAGCTTAACGGCCGACAGGGCAGCGTCACCTTCTCGCACCGCGCCACCATGATGAAAGGCGACGCCCCCTCTGCGGGAGAGCTGAGCGTGATGGTTGTACCCAATTCCGGCGCTGGAGAACTGACCGGACTCACTGGCTCGCTCATCATCCATATCGACGCTCAGGGTAAACACACCTGGACCTTCGATTATTCGCTCCCGTAGCCGTCCTCGCGTGGGCGCGGGTCAAGTGTCTGAACCCGCCAATTGACGCACAACAAACACACCCACCTCGATCAAAAGGTTCAACTTTCCTTACCAGTTCACTGCAATTTAGCGATTTGGGTAATCGCAAAGGCAGCGGCGGCGACAGGGAGTGCATTCGTGAAGATCATTGTCCATCCCATCGGATTGAACACACCGGCTAGGCCGGCGGTGATCAGAGCCGTCAGATAGGGGATGAGCGTCATGCCAACGTCTGCGCACTACGACGACATCATGCAACACCCGAACTCGATGCCGGTCCCCAGGCCGGCCTATTGCAGACTCAATTTCATCTCGCCATTTTTTTCAAAAATTACCTGCAGTTTGATTTCCTGCCCGCTGGCGAAATCTCCGTCCACGCTCGCTGACCCGTTATACGCTGCGGAACCCTGTCCCGCCGCGGCCGTCACCTGCACGCGCAGCCGGTGTTTTCCCGCCGGTATCTGCATGGCATGGAATTCGTGACCCGTCACATGATGGAAGACACCCAAAGTCTTCTTGTCGTTTCCCTCCATCAGGTGGGTATAAGTGAAGTGATCGTCCACCCAAATCGAGAGATGAGCCATGGGAAATTTATGTTCAACTTCGATCTCCAAAGTTGCAGGAGAAATAGTTGCAGTGGTGACCCGAGCCGCCTCAAACCTGCCTGCGGCGGGACGCGCATTGGCCAGCGCTTCCGCGCCACTCCTACCGTCATTCTTTGCGAGCCGAATCCGTCTTGCAACTCCTGGTTCTACAATCCCTGGTTTGGCCATATCGCCGATGTTGGTTTTTTTCGATGACAGCTTTTCAGCCGTCTGCGGATGAGGCACGGACGCAGAAGCGCTGGCTCCGGGCGGCTCCGTATTCATCTTGAGGACGGGCTCAGCAATAGGCAAATGCGCGATCGTAAGCGGCGGTGCGATCGGGCGATTAAGCGAAATCATGGCAACGCCAAGAAATAAGAACACAATCGCCACCCATGCACCTACGTGAAGTCGTTGCCGCACCAACTTTTTCGCTTCCACCGCAGCCGGTTGGCGAANNCGCTGGCCGCGCTTTATCCTTATCAATCCGAGCTGCCGTAGCTTCCCTCGAAGTGCCCGGTTGCCACGCTTTGCTCCAGGGCTCTTTCCCTTGCTGCAAGTGCTGGATGTCCAGCACCATTTCCATTCCGCGTTGATATCGATCTTGCGGATCTTTCGCCATCGCCCGCGTGATGATGTA
>PLBX01000130.1 GCA_003135495.1 Acidobacteriaceae bacterium
GGCAAGCCGCGTCTCTACAGATGGGTTTTCAACTTCTGCAATCTTCGGGCGGCTTCATCTAGTGTCTCAGGTTTTTTACAGAAGGCGAAACGTACCTGTTGGGCGCCGTCTTTCGGATGCTTGTAGAAGCTTGATCCTGGCACGCATGCGATGCCGATTTCTTTGACGAGATAGGCGGCGAACTCTACGTCGCTGGCAAAAGCAAATGCGCTGATATCCGTCATCACGTAATACGCGCCCCGCGGACGATAGCAACGGAAGCCAGCTTTCTCGAGCGCCGGAATCAGGTGATCGCGGCGTGTTCGGTAGCGTTCCGCCAATTCGCGGTAGTAATTCGCGGGCAGATTTAAGGCGGCAGCTCCCGCCTCCTGCAATGGCGCGGGCGCGCCGACGGTTAAGAAATCGTGCACTTTGCGAATGGCGTTCGTGATTGCGGGAGGCGCAACCGCCCAACCCACGCGCCATCCCGTCACGCTGTAGCTTTTTGAAAGGCCGTTGATGGTGATGGTTCGGTCGCGCATGCCATCGAGTCGAGCCAAGGAAATGTGTTCGGAACCATCGTAGAGAATGTGCTCGTAAATTTCGTCGGTGATGGCGAGCACGTTGTATTCGACGCAGAGGTCGCGTATCAGTTCCAGCTCTTTTCGGTTGAACACCTTGCCGGTTGGGTTGTTTGGCGTATTAACGATGATGGCCTTGGTGTGACGTTGAAAGGCGTGACGCAATTCCTGTTCGTCGAAGGTCCACTCGCCTCCGGATGGCTGTGGAGGGCGCAGGCTGACGTAACGTGGCTTGGCTCCGCTCAAAATGGCGTCTGGTCCGTAATTTTCGTAGAAAGGCTCGAAGACCACGACCTCGTCGCCGGCATTGCAGACGGCAAGCAGGGTTGCGATCATGGCCTCGGTCGAGCCGCAACAGACCACAACTTCTTTTTCGGGATCGACCTCGATCCCTTGCCGGTCTTGCATCTGCTTTGCTATTGCCGTGCGGAGACTTTTCGCGCCCCAGGTGATCGCGTATTGATTGACGTCAGATTCGATAGCCTCCTGAGCGGCGCGCTTGATTTCTGCTGGAGCGGAAAAGTCAGGGAAACCCTGCGCGAGATTGACGGCGTTATATTGCATGGCCTGCCGGGTCATCTCGCGGATCACCGACTCTGTGAAATGCTCGACTTTGTCGGAGAGAAAGTGTTTGGAACGGGCGAAAACCTGTGTCATGGGAAAAAGGCTAGCACAAGGAATGTTTCTTCGGGCTCGCAGTGGTGAGACGTCGGTTAGCGAAACCATTTACCACCAAGGACACGAAGGATGACTTGAGATGAGTTGTTGGGATTCGGAACAATCCGAACTATGTCCAATCGCTGACGCCCGAAAGTTCTCTTTGAGTGCGCTAAGAACACATCCCCGACCCTCACATCCCGGCATAGAAGCGAATATCCCTATAAAAGATGCAGTGGCTTTGCAGAAACCATGAAACCAGAAAAAGAACGAGCATGGAAGCGGAACTCCAGCAGAACATTTGAACCGGCAAAGTAGAGATGAGCGGTGGAGTGGGGAGACCCGATTCCCCTTCGCGAAAGATCAAGCCGCTAACCAGACAAATTCCGGCTGCGAGGAGCAGCAGTTGAAGAGAAGTGTAGATCCTTTCGTGGAGTACGATTGTGGGATCGAGGAAAGCTGTATAAAACACGCCGTACAAAGAGAGGATGCAGAACACCAAGGTGAAAGGCTTCGCGATTTCGGTCACGGTGGAACCTCGCGCGAATTTTATTGTAAACCTTGTGTAGGCGCTAGTTAGCGCGCCGTCATTGATGCGTTCGGAAGTGTGTAACACACAATGAAGAGGGGGCGAGAATCAAATCCGTTCATCCCAACCCGCATCTGAGCACCTCGGTAGGATTTTTCGATTGCATCGACCGCACTTCCCTATAAGTCTCGTCCGCGGGAAAAGGGTTGCCCGCACATTCCTATTTTTCTTTGATTCTTTTCGGTGGGTCGGTTGAGGAATTCGTGGATGCGAACTCAATATACGGCATCAAAGATCTGGCATTAAAAGTTAAAAAAAGATGTTCAGAAGTTTAACGAAACTTCCGCGAACCCATTGGGTTCGCAATACAAAGCGTTGGAGAAAAAGAATCTATGACGAAGCACCTGAAGAAATTTGGCCATTGGAGCGCCCTGCTCGCATTGGCGTTCGCAACCGCGGCCCTGCCCATTCGAGCAGCGGCTCAAGACGATCAAGGTGATGATCCCCCAACCCGAGTCGCGCGACTCGGCTACATGGAAGGTTCAGTTTCCTTCCAACCCGCAGGTGAACAAGATTGGGTTCAGGCCGTTGCCAACCGTCCCATGACAACCGGCGACAAACTCTGGGCAGACAAAGGCTCCCGTGCTGAGTTGCAGCTCGGTTCAGCCGTGATTCGCCTCAGCGAAAATACTGGATTCTCTTTCCTGAATCTTGACGACCATACCGTACAGATTCAACTTACATCGGGCACGCTTAACCTTCGTGTGCGCCGTCTCGACCAGGGTGATGCCTACGAAGTGGACACCCCGAACCTGGCATTCACAGTTGATGGACCAGGGAACTACCGCTTAGAGGCCAGCGAGGATGGCACCTACAGCGTCGTTAGCCTGCGCGATGGACAAGGCGAAGCGACCGGCAACGGCCAAACTTATACCATCCATGCCGGGCAACGCGCTACTTTCAATGGCACTGATTCGTTGAACGCCGACGTGGAAAGCAACAACTCGCCTGACCAGTTCGACACCTGGGGCGACGGCCGCGATCATCGTTACGATGATTCGCGCTCGGCTCACTATCTATCCCACGACGTCGTAGGCTACGAAGATCTCGACGACAATGGCGACTGGCGCGATGATTCCAACTACGGCCACGTCTGGTCACCCAACCATGTGGATGCGGGGTGGGCGC
>PLBX01000140.1 GCA_003135495.1 Acidobacteriaceae bacterium
GCCGATTGTGGCTTCCTTCCCGATCTTCGACACAACGGTGAGTTTTACCTTTCCTTCCTGTATATAAAAAACAGCATCGGACGAATTGCCCTGGGCAAAGATCGTCTGCTTTTTGGGAAAAGCTTCGATCTTTCTACCGCCGTTGATGGTTGAAAGGAATGTCTTGGGATCGAACTTGGTGAGTTTCTTGGACGCTGCAACGAGTGTCATAATTGGCCCCCTCTCAAGAGTTCTGAGCGCGCAGAAGGCAACTTCCGCATATGAACAAGGAAGAATAAATGCGCGAGAAGGGCGAGAACAGCGCCAAACGTGCGGGCAAAGCGGCGATTCCGCCCGACGAAAATAATGATTTCACGACTTGCTATCGAAAGTCAACCTGCCGTTACAGAAGCCATGAGACCATGACTCTCCCGAGACGCAACATTAAATTCAGTAATTCTGATGCGCTATTTTGCCGTTCACCGGGCGAGCAGGCCCCGAACTTCCGATTAAGTGAGGACCAGTTTTGCGTCCATGGGCCGCGAGAGAGTTTTCCCTCATTCGGGAGGTTCGACGCGAAAAAGGCGTTCTGCCGGATGTTCGCCGCGGCGGCGATGCTTTTCCTGCTGGTGGGGGCCGGAAGTAGTCAGAATACGACTCGGATCACTCTTGATCGGGCCATTGATCTGGCTCTGGCTCACAACCATTCGCTCAAAGCCACGCGAACCCTGATTCTTCAGAACCAGGCTCAGGAGATAACCGCAAATTTGCGTCCCAATCCAACATTGGGGATCGATACCCAGTTTATTCCAATATTCAGTCCCCAGGATTTCTCTGTCGACAACCTAAACGTCACACAGCAATTTGACGTCGGCATCGGATACTTGTTTGAACGCGGTCACAAACGACAGCGGCGGTTGCAGGCTGCGCGTGATACGAGCGAGCGCCGTCACGCGCGCCCAAGTAGCTGACGCCTCGCTTTCCGGTTCGGGTCGAACCTTCGGTTGACATAGGAAGGGCCGCTAATTAGCGGGCCCTTCCTTCTAATTTGTTCTTGGTGCTTATAGCTCAACGCTAATAGCTCAACACTTACGGTTCAACAACGACGACCTCGAAACTGTCGGGCGCCACGCTTGGACGTGGATGGGGCATGGCTGCTGTTGCTGCCGGAGTATCTCCGAACTGCGCTGTCACCAAGTAAATGCGGCCTGTCGCCTCGTCGAGAGCCATGGTTCTTGCGCCTTTTGCCGTCTTAACAGTCTGAAGGACGGGAAAGCCCGACTTCCCGGCATCGATCACCGTAAGTGTTCCGTCTCCTCCATTGGAGGAGAATGCGAATCCGCGCTTTGGATCAAAGCCCGCGGCGTCAGGCGATTTGCCGATGGAGGCCAAGCCTAGCAACTTACCCGAGTCATAGTCGACCACCGCCATCTTGCTTCCATCGCATACGGAAAAAAGCCTGTGTTTCGCGCGGTCAATGGCCATACCGGAGGGCGATTCGCAGCCTGGCAGCGGCCAAGTTGCAACGGGCTTGCGACCAGCTGCGTCGAACTTCATGATTTCATTTTTGTCTTCGATGTTCACAAACACGGCGCCGTGTTCGTCGACCTGTGAGAACTCCGGCTTGCCCGGTACGGGGAGTGTGGCTACAACCGAATTGGATGCGGTATCCAACACGGAGATGTTGTTGCTCCTTCCGTTGAACGCCCAGACAGTCTTAGTGGCTGGCTCAAACGCAATCGCATCTGGGTTTGTTCCGGCAGGAACTGTAGCGACGACGGAAAAATCTGCGCGATTGAAGATGACAATCGAGTTTCCAGCGCCGTCGCTGATGTAGCCGGTTTTACCGTCCGGGTTGAGTGCCACGCCGTGTGTGCTCTTCAGCCCGGTAACTGCGCCAAGTAACTTGCCTGTTTTCGTATCCACAACCTCGACACGCGAGTTGTGGGCGATGTACAGCCGGTGTGCCGCATCGTCGCTCAGAAGGTAATCCCATCCGCCTTGGCCACCGACCTTCCACTGATTAGACACGTGATAATTCTGCGCGGCAGATGCTCCTGCAAATGTAAGAGAGAGAGCGGCCGCAATGACTACTCGTTGATAAATGCCCATAGTGAACTCCTCAAGAAGATTCGACGTTGTGTCTGCTTAATAGTGTCGGCGCACCCGAAACTACCCGCTGGCGTTGAGTAATACGACCGTGGCTCCGTGGAGCGCCTGCACAGTCTAATTGAGACGGGAGAAATCCTCCAGGCAAGGTTATAGTCTCGAGTTCTATTAAATGCCCTTGCGTTGTTGACGCCCTGGTTGCATTCAAAGTTCCGGGGGCGAGAGATTCGAACGTTCCTTACTTGAAGTTCCTGACGGTACGTTATCCTTAGAGATCATTCGCGTTCATTTTTACTAAATGCCTACTTCTCATACCGAGCAAGATCAATTCTCATCAAACAGAAAATTGGTGCTGGCCGGTCAAATTGCATTTTTCCCTACGGGCATTCTTACTACCCTGCTCGGTCCCATGCTGCCGATTTTGCTAGCGCGCTGGGCGCTGAACGATACTGAGGCTGGGAATTTATTTCTAGTGCAGTTTCTGGCATCGCTTGTGGGCGTTCAACTTTCTGGAGTGTTGCTCGCCCGTTGGGGTTTTCGTCCTGCGTTTCTCTCGGGACTATTGCTGATGGCAGCAGGAGTCGCGACGCTCTACATCGGATCGCATCCCCAGGGACTTATTTCGGTGGCGACTTATGGGTTGGGGCTTGGACTGATCGTCCCCACGGACAATCTTTTGATTGCGGAGATCAGTACCGGGGCGGAAGCGAATTCGAACGCTGGTGCGCGAGCCAGCGCAGTGAGCCTGCTGAATTTTTTCTGGGGTGTCGGGGCGGTGTTTTGTTCGCTGATGGTGGCGTGGACGGCGGCGCACAAGTTACTGCCTTTTTTTCTCGGCGCAGTGGCAATATTCCTGGTTCTGCTGGCTTGGATGATGCGGAACCTTCCGTTCCCTCCAGCGGCGAAGGCGGGCGAGTCATCTGTTCCCTGGAGAGATCTGCTTAAAGGCCCGACAATCTGGTTTTTCGCAGCGGTTTTCTTTTTGTATCCTGGAGCGGAGACAGCGGTCGGCGGGTGGATCGGTTCGTACGTTTCGCGGTTGGGAACGCGCGGCGCGGCAATGGCGTCAATAATGCCAGCGTTTTTCTGGCTGGCACTTACTCTTGGGCGGGCTCTGGGAACGGCATTTCTACGGCACTTTTCGGAAGACCGCGTTTTACGATTCGGTTACGGCACTGCAGTGGCCGGCATCGGCCTGATTTTGTGGGTGCCAGTTTTATCGGGAGTAATTGCGGGTGCCTTGATCACGGGTCTGAGCTTCGCGACCTTATACCCGATCACGGTGGCACGGCTCTCGCAACGCTTTGGCCTGGCCGCGCGCAGCATTGGCGCGGTTATGTTTTCGCTGGCTTCAATCGGACCCGCTCTTATCCCGTGGATGGTAGGCCTGACTTCTCATACCACCGGAAGCCTTCGCGCCGGCCTGCTTTTGCCGCTTGGAGCGACAATAGTCTTGTTCCTACTTCATGTTGTCCAATGGTGATTTGCGATTTCCGATAGCACCGACCCCTTGGGAACGGAAGTATCGCACTACTAGTCGTTCATCCCCACCTTGAGAATTGCCCTTACGGTAGTTCCCGTTGCTTGCGACTTAACTTCCAAAGTGCCGCCGAGTTGCCGCACTCGTTCTCTCATGCCCCCAAAGCCTACGCCCGAACGATTGGATTCCGTCAGTTCGCGCTGTTTCTCTTTGGGCATACCCTTACCGTGGTCCTCGACCTGGACGATGAGCCGGCTGGATTCTTGACTGATAAAAACCGCGGCAGTTTCGCTTTCCGAATGCCGATGGATATTGGTGAGACACTCCTGCACTATGCGAAAAATGGCGAGTTCAGTTTCGTTTGGCAGCCGTTCAAAATCTTCAGGAATTTCAATGTCGACCTTAATCTTACTGCGTTCCGAAAATCCATCGATGTACCAACGCAGCGCCGATGCGAGTCCTGCAATTTCAAGAAGCGGAGGATGCAGAAGGTGCGAAATAGTGCGAATTTCCCGCGATACTTGTTCGACCAGTTGAGCATTCTCTGAAACCGCCCGAGCCCCACGCGCGTCAAGCTGGTCGGACTGAGATCGAACTATGCCTATATTCATGCCAATCGCGGCTAGTAATTGGCCTATGCTGTCATGCAGTTCCCGCGCCAATCGCCTGCGTTCCTCGTCCTGAACGTACAGCAGCCGCGCAGAAAGCTGCCGCAGATCTTCGTTTGCGGCTGCCAGTTCCGCAGTGCGTTCCTGAACTCGCTTTTCAAGATTGTCGCGTACTTCGCTCAACTCCTGATTCGAAGCGCGCAGTTGAAACTCGGCCTGACGCTGCTTGGTCACATCGTGAAAAACCATCACCACTCCGGAAATGTTTCCGGATGCGCTGCGAATAGGCGCCGCGCTGTCATCAATCGGCGTCTCCCTGCCATCGAGCGCAATCAATGCCGGGTGATTCGCGAGTCCGACCACAACGCCTTCGCGTAAAACTCTCGTCACCGGATTCTGTGCCGGCTCTCGACTCTGTACGTTAATGATGTTGAAAACTTTCTCTAGCGGCTGCCCGACGGCGTCTTCCAACTTCCATCCCGTCATGGTCTCTGCAACGGGATTCAGAAACGTGATTCTGGCCTCGGTATCGGTGGTGAGGACAGCGTCGCCAATACTGGCCAACGTAACGCGAAAAAACTCCCGTTGTTCGGCGAGTTCGGAGGATCGCCGTTCCAATGCCTCATTTGCCGCCAGCAGAGCGCGCTCCGCCCGCTCCCTGGCAAGTAGAACCGCTTGGGCATTTTGCAGGGCGACAGAACGCAGCAATTTCTCTTCGTCTTGATTCACGTTTTTGTCCGGCTAGTGGTCGCCGAGAATCCTTTCGGCAATCGAAGTGCCTTCGACGCGGGCGCGAATCTTAGCAAAAGCCGTTTCGCGGGTTGTGGAGGTGTCCTCGCTGAAAGGTGAAAAGCCGCAGTCGTCCGTCGTGCCAAGTTGCTCCAGCGGAATATATTTCGCGGCTTCTAAGACGCGATCGCGGACTTCCTCCGGAGTATCAACGTGCTGATCGATCGGTGAAACGACTCCCACAAATGCCAGTTGGTCCGGTTTGAGATACTCGCGAATAATTTTCAACACTCGCACGCGATCTTTTTCGCCAGCTAATGCAATGTAGAAATTTCCCGCTCGCAATTCGAATAAGCTGGGCAGAAGATCTGCGTAATCGACGTCCGCGCTATGAGTGGAGTCGATGTCGCCGCCGGGGCAAGTGTGCACCCCGATGCGCTGGCGTTCCTCCGCTGAAAATCGCGATAACGCCAGATTGTTCAACCCTATAAAGCTATTCAGCAGTTCACCGGATGTATCGAGTTTGACCGCCAATCGCCCTTCGGTGAAATCGATTTGGACTTTGTGCGCGCCTTTTTCAAAACAGCGGCGAATTTCTATTTCATGCTCGCGCAGTAGATCGTCGATAAATTCTTGACGCGAGTAATTTGGAATATCCTCCGCCGGATACATGAGACTGAGGGCGGAAGGCGAAATTACCGCCTGCTTCAGCGGCCGGTGCGCGTAACGCTTGGCCACGTCGAGGTAGCGATCCGCGTACACTTTGTAACGGAACGGGCCACCAGTAAGGCGCGGCATCCTGCGCACATGACCGGCGGAAAACGGAATCTTGAAACCATTAGGCGCGGTATTCTGCAAACCGTGCACGGAATAGGTCCAGAAGTTCTGATACTTGCGCTGTTCTCCATCAGTGATCACCGGCGATCCCGTCGCCTCAAACTGCTGAATCGTGTCCTGAATTGCTTCCGTATAAAGCGGATCAAGCTTCGGGTCGGCGTAGTCGCCGGCATCAGCAATCGCTTTTATTAATTTAATAGGCCTGGGAATGCTACCAATGGGCTCTGTGGGGATGGTCATCGCGCAATACTTGCAGTCATCATTCGGGCTTCCAGTGTAAATATCTCTAAGCCCACAAGCAACTTTGGGCGCCATGGGATGAACAATCCAATTACAGCCGGGATGCTTTTGTCCGCCTCTTCACCGATAACCGTTGAGGGCCCGTCGATGCCATTTCCACTCGATTCCTTCCGTTCCTCTTGGCCTCGTACAAAGCCTGATCGGCTGCCTGAATCACTTGCTCTGGTTGGCGTAAACGAGTGCTAGGCTCGGCCACGCCGATGCTGACCGTGACCGAAATAAGATCGGGTGCCTGGTTTGGATTCTCCGGAAAAGCCTTTTTTCTTGTTGGCCGTCTGCGATCGGAATCACCCGCGCGGCGATCGCTTGCCGCTTCAGCGCTTTTTTCGGCCCTTCTCTCAGAACCGCGTAATTGAAACATTGACGTCTCGATCACCCGCCGCAGCGATTCAAGATGCTCATAAGCGTCCTTGGCGGAAGAGTCAGGAAAGACGATAGCGAATTCTTCGCCTCCACAGCGGAAAGCCTGACCGTTGCCGCTGACGTGCGACAAACGGGATGCGACCATGCATAGCACCTGATCGCCGACATCATGTCCATAGGTATCGTTGAACTTTTTGAAATGGTCGATATCGACAATGGCAATGGCATATTGCTGGTCCAAGGAAAGCAAAGACTCATTGAAGGCGCGGCGCCCGCGAATGCCCGTGAGCTCGTCGTGATACGCGAGAACATAAGATGTTTCAATCAACGAGGCGGCGAGGATGAGGGCTGCGGTCGCAACATAGGCATCGGAAGCTTTGCCGACTGGCGCAAACTGAAGCCACAAGAAAACCGCTACTATTGACCAGACAAAGCCGGGCTCGATTGGCCTGCGGTTTTGAAAAAAGCGATGAATGAATAACGCGATGGCCGCCGCGGAGCTTAACAGCGTCCAGAGTGGTATTGACCCACCGGTATGCGAGGGATTTCCGCTATTTTCCGGTCGGCACAGCACTGCAACTGCAACTGATTCCAGAAAGAGCAATCCGAAACGTGGAGCGATTCCCGGAATGCTTACTCCCCGCTCCCGCATCAAGGCAAACGCAATGAAGTTTAGCGGGACGAGCAGGGCGGCTAACGTGGCAGCCATTCGTCCTGGCCCCGAATGAACAGATGCAGTGAGGGCCTCAACAGAGGAGAAGAATACGACGGCGCGGTGGGCGAGTAGCAGAGAGAGCAGCGAAAACAGAATGCGGCTTGAATTGAAACGCCAAGCAAGAAGGAGTCCGGCCCCGAAGACGCCAACATAATAAAAAGACAACGAGGGCGCGATCTGAACAAACAGGGAACTATTGACGAGCGAAGCCGCCAGCGCCAATAAAAAGCCGCCAGGGACCAGCCATGCCTTCCATGTTCTACCGTTCACGCTGTCAGAATACGTCAGGTTCGAGGCATGAAATGGTTATGTTTCCGGCACATAAGCATGTATTTTCTCCTGCCAGACCCATGTCTTTCAAAAAATGTTAGTCTTTCCGGTTCATGGCCCGCTCGTCGAATTCCGAACTAAATTCCGCGCTACGTATCGCAATCGACACTGGAGGCACCTTCACGGATTGTGTGTGGGTGCAAGGTGGTCAGCTCAAAACCCTGAAGGTATTCTCAACACCCGATGATCCATCGCGTGCGATTGCGGACGCTCTCAAAAAAATCGGCGAGCCTTCCGCCCTCGGTACAAGAGAGAAAAGCAAGAGCTGTAATGCGCCGGTGACGCTCCTGCACGGGACAACTGTTGGAACTAACGCATTGCTGCAAAGAAAGGGGGCGCGCGTCGCGCTGATTACAACCGCGGGATTTGAAGATGTCATCGAGATCGGCCGCCAGGCACGGCCTCGCCTTTATGACTTCTTCTTCGATCGAGTTGAACCGCTGGTTCCGCGAGCGATGCGATTCGGCGTAGCCGAGAGAACAGATGCCGAAGGCAACGTGTTGCAACGTCCGTCGAAGGCGGAATTGATGCAGTTGGCGGATGCAGTGAACCGTTCCAACCCAGATTCCATCGCCCTTTCATTCCTGTTTTCTTTCGCCAGTGCGGAGAATGAATCGGCGGTGGCTGACGTTTTGAAGGAACTAGGAAAGCCGCTTTCGATATCGCACAAAATTCTGCCGGAGTTTCGTGAGTATGAGCGCGCTAGCACGATTGTAGTAAATGCCTATTTGCAGCCCCTAATCCAAAGCTACATGGAAAAACTGTCTGATCGCGTCGCGGAATATTTCGCGCATTCGATGACCCGCCACGGGGCAGGCAAGGAGGTAGCGCCCAGAATTTTCGTGATGCAATCGAATGGTGGAATTACGGCGCTGGAATCCGCGGCGCGTGAGCCTGTTCGCACAATACTTTCGGGCCCCGCTGGAGGATTGGTGGGCGCGGCGGCTAGCGCTGCTCGCAGCGGCTTCGAAAAGATTCTTACCTTCGACATGGGTGGAACCTCAACCGACGTAGCCGCAGTGCAAGGCGAAGCTCGGGTTGGCAGCCAGGCCGAGGTCGCTGGCTTTCCAGTCGGAGTTCCGATGCTGGAGATTCACACTGTAGGTGCTGGAGGCGGCTCCCTTGCTCGCTTCGACGCCGGCGGCGCGCTGCGCGTTGGGCCAGAATCCGCAGGCTCCGATCCCGGACCCATATGTTATGGCCGGGGAACCAAGCCGACCGTGACGGACGCTAATTTACTGATGGGGCGCCTGCGGGCCAGTCACTTTTTGGGCGGCGACTTCACGCTCGACTTCGAAAGAACGCGACGCTTAACTTTGGAATGGTTGAAGAAACAAAACTCGCACTTGAGCCTTGAACAATTTGCAGCCGGCGTTGTCCGAGTAGTGAACGCCAACATGGAGAGAGCTTTGCGCGTGGTTTCGATTGAACGGGGATATGATCCGCGCGATTTTGCCCTAGTCGCCTTCGGTGGGGCCGGAGGCTTGCACGCCTGCGAACTTGCGGAGGCTCTCGCAATCCCAACCGTCGTTATTCCTGCGCGGCCTGGAGCGCTCTCAGCCTTTGGCATCCTGGTAAGTGACGTGGTCCGGGATTACTCGCGAACTCTGCTCTGCCGATTTGACGATCGCGTCGCGAAGCCAAAACTTGAGAGCGAATTTCGCAAGCTGGAAACGGCGGCGCGAAAGGAGTTCCGCGGCGAGGGATGGGCAGGAGTTGCGCACTTTGAAAGGAGCCTTGATCTGCGCTATCGCGGACAAGGCTATGAACTTAACGTTCCCGTCACTAAGAACGTAGTCGACCAGTTCCATGAAGAACATCAGCGCCGCTACGGCTATCACCATCCAGAGCGGGAGATCGAGCTGGTCACGGTGCGTCTTCGAGCCAGGTTGCGCACGCCGCCGCTACTTACCCGGCCGAAAAGTAAAGTTGCACGAACCGCGAGAACGGCTGCGGCTGAACCGGCTCCGCTTGAGTTCGCGCAAGTTGTTTTCAATAACAGACTCGTACGTACACCGGTATTTCAACGCGCGGACTTTGTTCCTGACCTAATCCTGAGGGGACCGGCGATAGTAACTGAATATAGCGCCACTACTGTGATTCCGCGAGCGAAGCAATTTTGGATGGATGCTGCGGAAAACCTTGTGATTAAAATGAATTAGCTAAAAAAGAGCCAAATAATGCGAGATTAAGTTGTCAACATTCAGATTAGTCCAGCCGTTGAACCACTCTCACTCTTCCTCAGGCTCTTTCTTTTCCTCGATAGCCATATCCTTCAATTCGCTGGACTCGAAAACCTCTCCGCATTCCTGGCATTCAACATACTCGGATTCTTCATCCCGAGAGACAATCTGAACTTGCGGGTGCTTGCATTGTTCAGGGGCAACTTTCTTCTGAGGAGAAGGGGACGGCTGGCTAAGCGTCATAAACTTGAAGGTTTATCTCGAAAAGGAATGTGCATTGTCTGAATTGGCGATATTTTGCGGCGGCGTGCCAAAGATGTCAAGTGCTGAGAGAAAAAAACGAGGGGTTACCCTAATGCCTGACTCTGATGCCTGCCCCCGATGCCGATTCATCCATCATGTGGAAACTTGTGGATTGACTAAGACAGACGACCTAGTTTTTGGCCGCCGGAGCTGACAAATCTGCCGGAAAGCTTTTTAGGGAGACCTCGCGCCGCTGCGAAGAAACCTTCTTCGTCTGATCGCTTATACTTTCTATGAGCGTTCCTTTGATCACGTAATAAGCTTCGTCGGCGCGGCTCTTGCCTGCGCCACGCTCGACCGTGCCGTGGAATTCAAATGCCACGCCGTGGACTGTATCGGTCGTAAATGTGAGTTGATTGTCATCAAGTTTGCCGGACTTAAAAAAGTGATCTAGAAAAACGCCGCGATCACTTTCAGAATCGCCATAGCGTGAAACAAAGCCCGTCACCTGTCCCTTTCCTTCCACCGTGATCTGTACAAATTCTCCATCCTGCAAGAAGGTGTACATGCCAGAGTAATCCGCAACCTTATTGTCGGCGGTTGGGTGCAAGTTCGACTGCGCGACCGCATAGATGCCGTTGAGAGCAATAAGAATAATCAGGAGGAGAGCGGAAATGTGCGGCGCGCGAATGCGGATTATGAGCATGCTACCTCAGTTCTTATTAGTATAGATGTGCGGATCTGTATCGCTGGTCTCCACCAGGCGCCGGTCGAAAACAGACCTCCACTATGTCAGCTATAATCTTCTACACATACTTCTAACAAAGTAGCCATCTGAGGCAAGTGAGGTCGCCTCGGATCCCGCCTTTGGATAGCGCCGTCGGGAATTGGCTGGATCGATAGGTTGATCAATTTGGTCGAACCATTAGGTTTGAACAAGTTAGACAATTAGGTCAAACGATTTAGATCAAACAATAAGGATCAGAGATGGCATCCACTGGGAGGGAACTGCTGAAATTATTAGTGGAACGCGACCCCGTCACCGAGGAATTTCGGAGCGGCGTTCGAGCAATTTTGCGCCCGGAATGCGTAGGGGTCAGCGAAGCAGATCTTTGGCATGACGTTTTCGTTCAGCAACCGCTCCCATGGAGCCGCTTCATGCAATCGGCCCTGTTGCATGCGACAGCTCTGGCGCTGATATGGACGGTTTCGATCTCATGGATGCGGCAACAGAAAATCCTGGACCATGCCGCTTTTGACCGCTCGTCGCTGATTACGTACACTCCGCAAGAATATCTGCCACCGCTCGATACCGGCGCATCGGAAGCGCCGAAGACATTAAAGGGAGATCCGGCCTTTGCGAAGCAGCCGATCCTCTCGGTTCCGCAAGAGGCCAACAGCCGAGCTCAAACTATCGTCGTGCCGCCAGATCTCAAGCTCAACAAAGACCTTCCCTTGCCCAACATTATCGCCGCCGGAACGATCGTCCCGGCAGTACCACTCGAAGCGACGCATGCCAATTTGTCACGCGTGGTCGCTCCCCAAACACAAGTAATTGCTCCTTCGCCGGACGTGCAGTTTCCACAAAGCCGGGTGGTTCCAGCCGCGATCAGATCGGACATAATTGCGCCCGCGCCCGAGATCACGCAACGTCACACTCGTGGCCTGGCCGCACCGGAGACAGCGGTGGTAGAACCACCTCCTGACCTGATGCAATCGACAATCGGAAAAGCCGGGCGAATGAACATTGGTCCAAGCACCGTAGTGGCGCCAGCTCCGCAGTTCACGTTAGCGGAGCAACATGCTATGGCATCGCGCGGCACCGGTCGTTTGTCCGGCGGTAGCATACAGCCGGTCGGCCCCGCGCCAAGTGTTTCGGCGTCAGGCGGCGCGAATTCCAGCGGACGCTTGATCGCTCTCGGCATTCGGCCCGTCGCGCCTTCCGGGCCTGTGGCAGTTCCTGCAGGCAATCGTCGCGGAACATTTGCCGCGACACCCCAGGGAAAACTTGGCGCTTCCGGAATACCGGAGGTGACCGGACTGAAGTCGGACGCCACAGGATTAGGAAGCGGCATCGGCGCGCGAAATAATGGCTCTCTACCATCAGGCCTGCACGTGGCGCGCGGAGGTTCCGCTGCTGACGACGGACGTGAGATCGCCAGCCTGTCGACGCCGCGAACTGGAGCAGAAGCGCATTCGGGCGCGCGCACCGCGACGGCTGTATCTGACGACAAAATCACCGATGTGGATCGGCAGGTGTTTGGAGGGAAACGGCCTTACGCCATGACGCTGAACATGCCGAATTTAAATTCTTCAACTGGTAGTTGGGAAATTCGTTTTGCCGAAGTTGAAGTGGGAAAGAAAGTTGGAGACCTGCTCGCACCGGTTGCGATGGAAAAATCAGATCCCGGATATCCGCTGGAATTAATTCGATCCAACGTCCACGGAATGGTCACTCTTTTTGCCGTGATTGGCGCCGACGGTAAAGTTGCCGGAATTCGTGTTCTCAACAGTCCCGACGACCGTCTGGATTCCTACGCCACGAAGGCCTTGGCTAAATGCAAATTCGCGCCCGCTGAAAGAGCAGGCAAACCTGTGGCGCTGGAAGCGGTCGTGAGAATTCCATTTCGCGTGCGGCGAAGCTTTTAATTTATTGTCGAGCCGAGGTTGATTTCTCTCCCGGCAGCGCGGCGTACACGGCGGGGTTCGCGCAAACTTCGTAGTAGTAGCGGTCGGTCCAATGCAAGATTGTCAGGTCGCGGACATCGACCTGCGCGATACGACTCTTGCGGATCACAATTTTGCGGAACGCTCCGTTCGCAATGGGTACAGTCCCGATAAAAAACTCGCGCTGCTCATCGACCCAGAGTCCGTTAAACCCTGACTCCGTGCCACTCACGGCCCAGGGCGAGAGTGAGATTTCTTGCTGCAGTTTAAAGAAAGCCGGTTCGCTCAGGCAGATACCTCCAACGTTGTAGTTGAGGCGCATCTCTTCCGTCGCCGGTTCTCCGCTGGGACCAACATTGCTGCCTCCGCCGATCAACACCGAATACACCTGGAATACGCCAGCGTCGGGCGCGACTTTTTTGCGAACTTGTTTACTGCAAGAAGAGAGGCGGTCGCTGTCATTGATGGCATCAGAAATCATGATGCGATGCTCGCCATCCATTAAGTACAGGGGAGGCGAATCCTGATACGAGATCCCCAAGCCCACTTCCAGTGCGGGCAGACCCGAACGCTGCAGCAGTTCGTTGTATTCGCGCAGAAGATTCACAATCTCCCATGCCAGCACGCAGGTGCGGCCCACGCTCAGCATGGTTTCACCTTCGCGCTCCAGGAGCGCCACAATAATAGCGTCGCCTTCGAGGAAGACTTTGGTGGCGCCGTATTTCGCCAATAACTTATTCACTGGATCGTAAAAATTCAGGCTGAAATAGGAAGCCGCATTCATATCCTTTTCCATCAGCGACCGCGTCAGACGGGACGAGTCGCGAACGTCAGCCTTCAATATCACGTGGTGGACAACTCGATCTTCCGCCGGCTTTTGATCTTCGGGCGGCAGGAACTCATAAAGCATTCCATTGAGTGTTGAAAGTTCGTGAGTTTTAGAATCGCTAACCAAATTTATGCTGTCGAAGCCCGCACTTACGGCCTCCAGTCCGCGCAAATCGCGGTGATAGCAACAAAGATCGTGAAGAAGGCGAGCGGCAAAACGGCTGCGCTCGGAGCCGCGGCAAGATGCCACGCGGCCTATGGCGGCAAAGAGCCGCTCAGAGTGCAAACGGCTTTCGCCAATGATCTTCTCCACCCGCTCCGCTTCCTCGCGGAACATGAGAGCATTCTTAATCTGCTGTGGATTCACCCGTGGCGCATATTCAGCCAAAAGCGGCACCGCTTCATAGGAAGCCACGACCTGTGCCAGAACTCCCTCGCGCTGCAGCGTTCGAGTCCACACGTCGAGTTGATCTTTCCGGTTGCGATCTTCGGGCGTCGAATCTTCGCCATTCCCCGCCCCCACCAGAATATGGGCATTCGCGGGAACATTGAGCGCCTGTTCGAGTTGCTCATCGTCCATTCCCTCGCCGTAGCCTAGTTCGCGAAAAAAATTCAGTGCGAACTGCCGGAGACTAGGAAACCGGTCGGAATCCTTATCGAAGTTGCCGAACATGTAATAGTGCTCGGCGCAGAGATAATCGTCGCGGCCATCCTCTGTAAAAATTAACGGATTCAGAAAGAGACGATAGCAATCGTCAGTGAAGTCACCCAGCAGCGATCGTCGCGTGCGAGCCAGCGTTTCTTTCTCAATTTCGCGCAACAAGCGGAAGATTTCCTGACCAGCGCGGCGGAGAATGATTTTTTTGCGCACCTGGAAGGAGGAAACCATTTCGTGGGTCTGCATTGTTTTCGCGTGCCGCAAGCTGTCTAGCGACTTCGTTTTCGCGCGGCACTGCTCGAGAATGCGGGCGAACTGGGCATGCAGTTCAAGACGAATGAATTTCAATACTGCCAGCCGGCCTAATAAGTCGATCGACGGATTGCCTTCTGCCTTGGCGCGATTCAGGATGGCAAGATGAATCGATACCATCAGAGGTTTGAGGTCCGCGGCCCCGGCCTTGCGGGCTTTGTTCGCGCCCTCGGATGCGATATTGAATTTGGACGGCGACGAAAACGCTTTGTCGATTTCGAAAAGCGATTCCACGTCTCCGAAGTGGCAAATGTAACGCCCGAGATGAAAACTCAAATCCGCTGTGACGCGCGGGCTGAGAAAAACGTCATAACGGAGATTGTCGACGCCGAGTTGTAAATTGCTGAACGAAAGAGCAGGTCCGTAATACTGGAGATCGGGTCGAGTGGCGGGTTCAGAACTGCGCAGCCGAAAAATCGGGAGCTTAGGCATCGTCCTTACACGAGTGTTTGTAAATTATTGAAATTGCAGTACCAAACAGCAGGCTAGCATGTAGACGCCGCGGATCGAAAGTTACGCTAGTGCTTTAACTCTCAAGTGTTGAAAGCCTCCCTCTTGGCTCGGGAAACGCATTGGGCTGAGCGCATTATTGGCTGGCGCGACGAGCTCGTTCAAATTCATCTCCCTTTTTCCAATCAATAATATGCGGCTGGCTAGCTGCTTCCCATCCCAGCGCGAAGCCGAAGCGTGCCATGGCTGCATCGGACGTGTAGTCCATGCCGGGATGATATTCATCGCTCGGCTGGTGGTAATGATGGGCTGTGTAATCGGCATCCTGCTCCCGCCCCCATGCCTCATCGTGGCCCTTGAACTTCATCCCCTCGTTGATAGAGAACGCAGGAATGCCGACCCGGGCCAGGCTGAAGTGATCGGAGCGGTAATAATGGCCGGCCTCTGGGCGGGCGTCGGGACGAATCGCAAAACGGAAATCCTGGGCAGTCGCTTGCACCGCGGGATAAAAATTTGTCCGCTCCGCTCCCGAAACCTCAACCTCCTCGGGAGAACCAAGCGGTGGCACATCGTCGTAATTGAGATCGAGCGAAATCTTCCCCGCGGGAATTGGGGGATGCTTGCCCAGATATTCGGAGCCAAGCAAACCTTGTTCTTCCGCCGTGACCGAGACGAAATAAAGCGAGCGGCGCGGCCTTTGGGCTGCAGCAGCGTAAACGCGGGCGATTTCCATGAGGATGCCGCACCCAGTGGCGTTATCAATGGCGCCGTTATAAATGTTGTCGCCCGGCATGTCGGGACGGATGCCGAGATGGTCGTAGTGCGCCGTGTACATTACCCCTTCATTCTTTAATACGCGGTCCGCGCCGGGCAGAACCGAAATTACATTATTCGATTCGAATGGCCGAATCTTGCTCGTCATCCGCGCGGAGAGACGAACATGCAGCGGCACGGGTTTGAAGTCGCGCGAATTTGCATCGCTCATCATCTTGTCTAGATCCATGCCCGAATTCGAAACAAGCTTTCGCGCCACGTCCAGCTGAATCCATGCCGCGCTTTTCAGCCGAGGAGTAGCGTCAAGTTTGAGAAATGATTTTTCGCCAGAGTTCGAATTGCGCACCACGTCCCATGAGTAGCTAGCCATCTCGGTTTTATGAATGAGGATGGCGCCCGCCGCGCCTTTGCGAGCAGCTTCCTCGTACTTGTACATCCATCGTCCGTAGTAGGTCAGAGCCTTGCCGGTAAAGAATTTCGGATCATCAGAAGGCGGCTCATTCACCAGCATCAGAAGCACTTTGCCCTTGACATCCACGCCCTTGTAATCGTCCCAGTTATATTCGGGGGCCTCGATCCCATAACCGACGTAAATAATCTCAGCGTCAACCGTGGATTCTGGTTGCTGCGTCTGATCGTAAGCCACGTAATCGGTAAGCGCCTTCAGGTCCATCGAGGAGCCGTGCGATGGGATCAGCGTGAAGCGCGTATCTGCGCCAGGTGTGATGCCAACCATCGGGACCTTTTGCAGATAAGAACCGTTGTCGCCGGCGGGTTTCAATCCGTAAAGCGCGAACTGCGCGGCAATGTATTCAGCGGCAATATCGCCGCCGCGCTGGCCGGTGCCGCGGCCTTCGAGCAGATCGTGCGAGAGAAAGCGAACATGCGTTTCTATGTTCTCGGGACGAATACTCTGCATCGCGGAAATGGCGGCCGACGGAAGATGTGAGCCAAAATGTTTCTCGGCTTGGGCCTTAGGCGGCTTCTGTGCCGCCAACATTTCTTGTGCCGGAATTAATAGAACTGGCAACACGGCTGCCGTAAGCAGCAAAATTCTGCGAATGATCACGCGAGGGCCTCGGACCTATAGTTATAAAGCGACCCTCAAATTGTAAATGGAAACTGATCGGCTCAAGGTACCCATCGAGCATCGTACTGGTACTGCAGTAACTACAGATGACGCCAGGAATCGGCTAGTCCGAGTAACTTGAAGCAAAGTCAGCTTATTAGTGTCTTGATTATTGTCCCGCGACCGCGGGATCAGTTTTTAGACCCTCAACCAGCGCGGAAGTCACGAACCTCTTCTCCCGGCTTAAACAGCACCACCGGCGTTGCCTGCTGGCCAATGCCGAGTTTGCGGTTAATTTCTTCGACATCCTGCTTCACCCACCCTACGCTGCTCACTTCTATCTGACCGTCTTGTCCAATCAAAAACAGGGAAGGGACATTCGTCAGGCCGTATGCATTCGAAACCGCGTAGCCATTGGGATCTTCAATAAGCGTAGGAAACGTTACTCCGTATTCTTTCAAAAAGGCATCCGTTTCTCGCTGATCATTCTGCGAAATGCCGACGATAGTCACTCTTGCGTCACCATGCGCTTTATAAATCCGTTCAAGAAAAGGAAACGTGTACTGGCAGACCGGGCATGAAACTTTAAAGAANNGGCAATGCCGCCATATCTTTCGGACCTCCGAATATTCGATCGAGCCACTTCATAGCAGAAATGCCTCACACGATTAGATGATGCCACTAGCCTTCAGGATTTTCCGAGTTAATCCGGTGACCGGAATATGCTGAATGCGATCCGCTGCGATCCATTTGCCTTTCGTCCCGCGCAGCGCATTCGGAAGCCGCTTGCCTGCTGCCCGGTTACTGCGGAGCACATGAACAGAATAATTGGTGATGGTGATGCAATGGCGAAACGTGCGCCAGACAGTTGAATCGGCCAAGTCTGATGGAGAATCGGACGATTGCGGCAATTCCCACATCCCCGCCATCACCGCGTTATTTTGGGAACGTTGCACCAATCGAACTTCGCATCGGCCACTTTCGTTTTTGCTTGTCTCAAAGCACGAATTGTTTTTAGCGTTGCCATTGCGCTGTTCGAGCGAACACCATATCTGCTTCTTTTGATGTTGTATGCGCGGCGCGGAGCGCGGCACTTCACCCCGCGTCGCGCACCACTTTCGAACCGGACATGCGGCGCATTGAGGTGCACGGGGCACGCACACAGTTGCTCCCAATTCCATCATTGCCTGATTAAAATCTCCGGGCCGCGATTTCGCCAAAAACTGTTGCGCAAAGTTCCAAGCTTGGGCAGCGTTGAAAATCTTGCCCGTAACTCTTCTTAACACTCGCTCAACATTGCCATCCACCACCGCTATGGGTTCGGAGAATGCAATGCTGGCAATCGCAGCCGATGTGTAACGCCCAATTCCGGGGAGCGCGAGCATGGCTGCAGCTGTCTGCGGAAAAGCCCCATCGTGCTCCTGGACAACCGTTCTCGCGCACTGATGCAGCATGCGAGCACGCCGATAATATCCGAGGCCAGACC
Source organism: Acidobacteriaceae bacterium (assembly GCA_003135495.1). Taxonomy (GTDB): domain Bacteria; phylum Acidobacteriota; class Terriglobia; order Terriglobales; family Acidobacteriaceae; genus Acidiflorens. The sequence goes on from PLBX01000140.1 coordinate 18,121, forward strand.
AGGCGGCGAGCACTTGATCTTCGGAAGCCGCGGCTAGCGTTTGCACATCAGGGAAGCGTTCGAGGAAAACGCGATAATGTTCGAGCACGGCTGCAACGCGCGTCTGCTGAAGCATGACTTCGCTCAGCCATATTTGATATGGGTTCGAAGTGCGTCGCCACGGAAGATCGCGACGATGCGACTCATACCATCGCAGCAACGATCGGCGAAAGGCAGGCAGATCCGTGCTGAATACCGGAGAAGAGGCGAGGCCTGGTTCCAAAGACTTGTCGATGGCCGCGCGCATTATTGGGAGCTGACGCTATGGGCGATAACCACCCATCCCGCTTTTTGCTGTTGCCACACCGTCATCATGTGCTGCGGCGCCGAAGGCAGCGGTTGGGATCCGGCGGAGCCATTCGAGACGGCGCCATTCAAGGTGATGTTGTAAGTCACCACCAGGGTCGATCCATTCATTTCGGTCTTAAGATCGCCAATCGCATAATCTTTCAGCTGCCAGCTGCGATATTGATCAAGCGTGGCGGAGCGGTCCAGCGCCCCGCTGACGCCTACTCCTGAATAGTTCGAGGCCAGAGAGCGCTCCACCTCGACCCAATTTGCCGACTGCACATTTTTCCAGAAAATGCGCTCCAACCCTTCGCCACCCGTAACCTCCGCCATCGAGCGTGCCGGCCGCTCGCCGTATACGGTACAGCCTGCACTGAAGGTCAGCACAATCGTTAATGTCAGGATATTCGTAAAAACCGAACTGGATCGGCAAGCGGTTCGGGATTGCATGGCGTGATTGTATCGCGCCCCTCACAGAAATAATCCTTAGTGATACCTCGTGTCCTTCGTGGTGAACGCTCTTTCTAGACGCGGCAATCGATCTAACCCTCAGAAACCCTAGACCCAAGCACCAAGCGCCCTGTTTGACCCCAAGGAAGGTACCCACGATAATAAATCTTGGCACCCGTATCCTACGCGTAAACTTTAACTAGGATCGGCAGATTTTTTATGACAGAATTCGACCGCAAAGTGGAAGAAGCATCGGCACGTTTCACTCGCTCGGTGGCGAATGTCGCTGAGGCTATGGAAAAAGAGACGGCGGAATTAGTTACTTATTTGAACGACGAGGTTGTCCCCGCCGTACGGTCACATTCCTCGAAAGCCGTGAGGACAGCGGCAGGAAAGCTTGCAAAGTTTGCGGATTTTTTAGAAAGCCACCGCAAAAGCTCTTGAATCGGCCAGCCTCAAGTTCTCCGTTGTCCCCTTTCCATCGCTTCATGATCTTGCGCTTCGCGTCTTTTCTACTATCTCTTTTGGTCGCGAGCGCTGTGCTCACCGGTTGCAGACATAAGGTCACATCCGAGCAGGCACCGCCTCCGCCAGTCCTAACGCAGGAAAATTCAGCCGAGACGCTCTCACCCGCCCAAGCCTCGGCGCCAGAAAAAATTGAAGTACCCGTCGGCGCCAAGCCGATCTTCGAAGAAACGGGAATAGCGAGTTGGTACGGCGCTCCATATCACAACCGGCCCGGATCGAATGGCGAAATCTACAACATGAACGCAATGACCGCAGCGAATCTTACGTTGCCTCTAGGGTCCATTGTCCGCGTCACAAATTTGAAGACAAACCATTCCGCCGTCGTACGAATCACCGATCGCGGTCCGTTCGTCCCGGGACGAATCCTTGATCTTTCTCTAGCCGCCGCAAAAGCATTGGACGTGTATATACCGGGCACGGCGCAAGTCCGGCTCGAGGTGCTGCGCTCGCCTGTTCCGCTCGATACGGGCGGGCGCTGGGCAGTGCAAATCGGCTCCTTCAAAAGTGAAAAAACGGCCGCCAAATTAGCTGACCACCTGCAGCGGCGCTACCGAACAGCCAATGTGCTGAAGTTCAAAAGTCCCATCGGCACGTGGTGGGTGCGGGTGAGAGTGCTGGAAGATAATCGCCAGCGCGCGACAACTCTAGCCCGCGAGACCGAGACAGTGGAAGGGTCGGTATTTCTGGTGCGGCTCGATTGAAGAAGGAAATTACATCTAAAGAATGACAATTATTTACAAGAAAGATTTTCTATAGTGGTATTGTTTCAGCGAGAGAGATAGAGGATTTATCTCCGTGCGTTACTTGCCGGGGGATGGTAATCCCAGGCGAGAAGGAGACTATTTAATGGCGGACTGTTTATTCTGCCGTATTATCCGCGGCGAAGTGCCTTCGAAAAAAGTATATGAAGATCAGCATACTTACGCCTTTGAAGATTTGAACCCGCAAGGCCCGACGCATGTATTGGTCATTCCCAAAAAACATATTTCCGGTCTCAAAGAAGCTGTAGCCGAAGATGCAGAACTGGTGGGACGATGCCACTTGGCCGCAGCGACGATCGCTCGTCAACGGTCGATTGAAGATGGCTACCGCACTGTACTGAACGTCGGCCCGAAGGCCGGCCAATCCGTTTTTCATCTTCACGTGCATCTCATCGGCGGACGCATTCTGCAGTGGCCCCCCGGCTAAAACATCGCATGTAGCAACGAAGCAATGGAGTGACGGGTGTCCCGCCCGTCCACCTTTGCGACTGCAAGCATCCCTCAACCAATCTCAGCATCCGCGAGCACTTTNNATGGCAAACCTGACGCTGGTATACGGCCTTCGCCTCCTGCCCTCCGATGAACTCGAAGAGGTGGGTTCGGCCACCATCAAACTAAAGACGGGGCGCGACGCCCACGTCACGATGCACACCCTCGAGGGTAGTAAGGACGAGATCGAGAGACAGCTAAGAACGAGTCTCGCGGCTTTTTTTGACATCTATCCTGAGATATAACGGCAATCAGGCAATCGGATGAGACTGATTTCTCTGGAACTCGAGAGCAAGCTACGCCACGTAGGGCTCTGGCCTGAGAATCGCATCGCTTGGGCTGCATTGTATGTGTTGGCGCTCGACCTGCTTCTGTTCGCGGTGCAGTGGCTGATCCATCGCTCGATTCCGTCAGCCTCGGAAAGTCTCGAGGGCTGGATAATTTTTCTCAGCATTCTCGCGATTGCGTTGCTCGTAATCAACGGATATCGCTGGCTTCGCTCGAAGCTATTGTGGCGGCTTCGTAATCGGCTGATTGTCACGTACGTCTTTATTGGCGTGATCCCAGTTTTTTTACTAGTAATCATTTCGCTGATCACCCTCTATTTACTCGCGGGACAATTCGCCAGTTTTGTCGTAACCTCCGACATCGCCACCCACTTGCGCAGCATGGAATCGGCAAACCGAGCCATCGCTCATCATCTCGCGACGGCAGCTTCCGGCGGCGGAAAAATGGACGCCGATATGCTCGGACGGGTTAGGCCGCGCCGGCCCGAGTGGTCGCGGCGTCAGGTTTGCGCGTGGTGTCCCAACCAGTTGCAAGCGGTCTGTTCCCGGGTGCAAGGTGCCGCCGGCTTCGATTCTCCTTCTTTTCCCACGCAGGATTTTCGAGAGATCGTGCGCGATCATGGAACATTATTTTTGCGTACTGGCACAGCCGTTGATTCTCCACAGGGATCTCTGCGCGTAATTTCAAGTGAGCCGCTCGACAAAGACTTTGTCGAAACGATAGCGGGCGATCTCGGACGGATCGTAGTCTATGGCGTTGATGGCTCATCCTCTTCCGCTCGAGCAGAGAACCCAACAGTAACTTCGACCTTGGCGGATCCCGCTCGCCAACGCGAGCACAGTTTTTCTGCCGGAACAATCCAGCCAGCAACAAACGGCTTCGACCGCGAAGTACATTTCCCCATCCCATTGCAGGTCGTTGATTGGACAACTGGAGAGCGGCAGCGTGCGGGAGCGCTGGCTGAGGTGGAAACACGTCCCTCGGTGCTCTATGCGCGACTCTTTGCGGCGCTAGGAGATTACGCTCGCGGCGTCGAATATATCTTGTTCTCAATTGCGCTCGTCTTCGCAATCATTGAGCTGTTGGCTTTATTCGTAGGGACGAAGCTCACGCGCAGCATTACGTTGGCAGTGGCCCAACTCTACGAAGCGACCAAGCACGTCAATCGCGCTGATTTCAGCCATCGCATCGCGGTGCACTCGAGCGATCAACTCGCGACCTTGGCAAACTCTTTCAACTCGATGACCACATCCATCGAGGCGCTCATTCAGGAGCAGAAGGAAAAGCAGCGGCTCGAAGGTGAATTGGCAATTGCGCAGGAAGTCCAAGCGCAACTCTACCCAAAGTTAATCACTCAATTGGACACTCTGGAAGTGCACGGCTTCTGCCGTCCGGCGCGGACCGTCAGCGGCGACTACTACGATTTTCTAGCCCTGAATTCTGACAAGCTAATGCTGGCCGTAGGCGACATCAGCGGCAAAGGAATTTCCGCCGCACTATTGATGGCAACCATCCACTCGGCGGTTCGAGCCTACAGTGTCGAGAATCTGCCACAAATGCGGGAACCGGTCGCCCTGGGCGCGGTCGCAGGATCAGGCCGGATCATGGCGACGTGGCCGGAAGGAGTCGAGGTTTCTCCCGGGGCATTGCTCAGTCTGCTCAACCATCAACTCTTCGAGAGCACTCCGCCGGAGAAGTACGCCACGCTTTTCCTGGGAATCTACGATGGACGATCGCATCAACTGACCTATAGCAATGGCGGACACTTGCCTCCTATTTTGATCGGGAAAGATGGCGCGATCCGGCGGCTGGAGGCCGGAGGAACCGTCGTCGGCTTGTTCGACAACATGACGTACGACGAGGGCGCCGTCGAAATGCATCCCGGCGAAATCTTCCTGGCCTACAGCGATGGTGTGACCGAGCCAGAAAATGATTTTGGTGAATTTGGCGAGCAGCGGCTGATTGACCTGGTTCGCGAGAACCGCGACCTGCCTCTGCCCCAGATCAGTCAAATCGTCACCATGGCGGTGGACACCTGGATCGGCGACAACGAGCAGCCCGACGACATAACCCTGGTTCTGGCTCGAGCAAGATAGGCGGTTAGTGGAGTGCCGGGCGTCCCCGCCCGGCCTAGATACTCATCGCTCCACTTAGATTCGTCCAAACCATGGCATCCGTTTACACTAGCCCCTGATCCAGCATCGAGTTTGCGACCTTCAAGAAGCCCGCTATGTTCGCCCCGTTCACCAGGTTGCCAGGCGTGCCATACTTCTCCGCCGTCTCGTAGCAATTTTTATGGATGGCGATCATGATCTTGTGCAAACGATCATCGACTTCTTCGCGGGTCCACGAGATGCGCATGCTGTTCTGCGACATTTCCAGGCCAGACGTCGCAACGCCGCCCGCATTGGCAGCCTTGGCCGGACCGTACAGAACTTTCGCGTCGAGGAAGATGCGAGTCGCTTCAAGAGTGCTCGGCATGTTCGCCCCTTCGCTCACGACCTTTACGCCATTCTTAATGAGATTGGCCGCGTCTTTTGCGTTGATCTCATTCTGAGTGGCGCTCGGGAACGCGCAATCGGCCTTGATGTTCCACAGCCAGTTGTGGTCGAGCTTCTTGTCGGTCGCGTTGTAGACGGCCTTCTTAAATTTATCGGTGTAGTCCTTGATGCGGCCGCGGCGACTATTTTTCAGCTCCATGACGAATGCGAGCTTGTCTCGATCGATGCCGTCAGCATCGTAGATGGCGCCATCGGAATCCGACAAGGTAACCGGCTTCGCGCCCAGATCAAGCAACTTCTCAACCGTATATTGCGAGACGTTACCGCTGCCGGAGACGAGACACACTTTTCCTTCGAGCATCTCCTTGCGAGTCTTCAGCATCTCCTCGGCAAAGTAAACGCAGCCATAGCCAGTCGCCTCGGGACGAATCAACGACCCACCCCAAGCCAACCCTTTGCCGGTAAGCACGCCGCTGAATTCATTTCGCAGCCGTTTGTATTGACCAAACATGAAGCCGATCTCGCGACCGCCCACGCCGATGTCGCCCGCGGGAACGTCCGTGTCAGGCCCGATGTGGCGACAGAGTTCGGTCATAAAGCTCTGGCAGAAGCGCATCACTTCATTGTCGCTTTTGCCCTTTGGATCGAAATCGCTTCCGCCCTTGCCGCCGCCCATGGGCAGAGTAGTCAGCGAGTTTTTAAATACCTGTTCGAACGCTAAAAATTTTAAAATTCCAAGATTAACCGACGGATGGAAGCGCAATCCGCCTTTGTAAGGACCAATCGCACTATTCATTTCAATGCGGAAGCCGCGATTCACTTGCACTTTGCCGCGATCGTCGAACCAGGGCACGCGGAACATCAGCACTCGTTCCGGTTCCGTAATGCGTTCCAGAATTTTCGCTTCCTGAAATTCAGGATGCCGTTCCAACACCGGCCGCAAGGACTCAAATACTTCGAGAACTGCCTGGTGAAATTCCGGCTCAGCTGGATTTTTGGCTTTGACGAGATTGAGAATCTGGTTGGTATAGTCCGCCGCAGGATTCATCTTGGGCGGTTCCATGACATGACTCATAAGGGTTGCCTCCGAATTTTATTTGTTGTCAAAGGAACGGATTGTCAAAACAGGCAGACGCCGCGGAATCGCGGCTATAGCAATTGAACGCTCACCGGAGAGGCTCTGCCGTGATTTTCATCACGGAATTGAGTGACGCTGGATTTCGTAAAAGAAATAAGTTGCGAAACAGTAATGATCGATTTAAAACCGCTGCGGCGCGAAACTCCGTGAATAGGACACGGTGCGTAGAGCAAAGGAAACCCCGGAGATTTGTCTTTGAAGCCAGCTATTGAAGGCTCAAAAACCGGAGCCCAAACTAAGGTTACTTCCCGCGACCCGGTTTTACAACCGCCACTTTCGCCGTCACATTTTGATCTTTGTCCATGCCTCCCACGATCACTAAACCACGATGGGTAACCAGTAGCCCACGATGATCCATGGTGGAATCAGGCGTATTGTCGCTCACCGTCTCCCATGCACGAGTGCGAGTGTTAAAAGCGAACGTCACCCGCGAAGGTTCAGCCGGTAGGCCGTTGTAGCCAACTCCATCGTAGTTATAAGGATTATCCGTGCCCCCGGAAAAATAAATTCTGTCCGCTTTTTTCCCCGGCGGTTCAGCCCCGGCAGCGATCCGATACCGCGCCTTGCCGGGATGAGCTGCTAATTTTGTCCACTTGATTTTTGTAATGTCGCCCTTGCGCGGAATTTTCCCCATCCAGCATTCATCGGACGCGACGTATTTGGGGCTCGCGCCATTTGGATTTTTATAGGCGCCGTCCACGTAAACAATGGTGTCGCCCACGATCGAGCCAGCATGCCCGAACACCGGCGTGCCGGGTATCGGAGTCGCTTGCATCCACACGTCCTTATCCGTGTCATAGATCTGAACGTTTCGAACTGCGTCATTCTTGGAGGTCGACCACCCGCCAACCAGAAAAATGTAGCGATCGTGGAACAGGCCGACCGCCGCGTCATCCACTGGGACGGGAATATCCTTGCCGCGGTAGTAGCGATTTTCGATGGGCACAAAGACGTTGAGATCTGAAACGGTGGCCTCTCCGCCCTGCGCGTCGACGACATACCCTCCGAAAACGAAAACCTGATCGTGAAGCGCGATGGCCGAAGCCGCCAATCGCCCAGCCACTCCCGGCACCGGACGCTTTTCCGTCCACTTGCCCGTGCTTAACTCCATTTCGTATGCGCTCGTAGAGATTGCATCCCAGGTCTTTTTCGCACCGATGCCCATGAACGAAAAAATCTTAGCTCCGCCCGAGTCATGCGAAATAGCGACCGCATTATTAGATACGGGAGCGGGAAGGGGATTGAGCTTTAGTTCTTCGCTCGCCTGCAGTTTGCAAATACAAAGAAGAAAAAATGCAGCGACAAGTTTACGTAATGCTGTTTTCATTGCTGAGATGATAGCAGCGAAATTCGTTAGAGAGACGAGTGTGGGGATGGGCGCGGGACGAGTGTGGGGACGGGCGCCCCGCGCGTCCAAGCCGAGCGCAGCTCGGCAACCGTCGCAATTCTCTAGTCGGGCCGCATCAAAACCAAGTCCGGTTCCGGTATTCCCGATATGCCTCGCCAAACCGAGCCTCAAGCAATGTCGCTTCTCGACGCGCGCGCAATATCTGCACAGGAATAAGTACTAGCAGAATGACTAGAAGTTCAAGCCGCCACAAGATCAGAACCAGCCCAACCAGGAAAATTTCTCCGCAAATGTAAATCGGATTGCGAATGCGCGAATAGATTCCGTTCGTGACGAGCGCTGTTGCTTTGGGAATGATTGAAAACGACCGGCCCAGAGTGTAACGCGAAAGAATCACTCCCCCAAGTCCGATCAAACCAAGCAGCAGACCGATGATACGCGCCGGCCCATGCGGCCCCGGCCCAAAGAGGAATAAGGTGCCCAGTCCATAGAGACCAGCGATCAGCGGTAGCCACACGCGCCATATAATTCCACGGTCCATCGCGATACGATCCATCGCATTATCTCTTCGCGTAAATTCTTACGCGATGAAGCCCTCGCGAACCGCGTAGATAAAATCCGTGTAAGCAGGCGTCAATCCTGAGGCGCGCATCTGCATGGCGATCTGCCCGCGATGATACGCGGAGTGAAAAAGTACATGCGTCAATATGTCTTCTACACGACTCGACCACTGCTCGCCTTTACTGTTGCGGTAATTGACGGCGCCATCAATCGGAAGCTCGGAAAACTGCTTAAGATAATTTCTCCAAGCCAAAGAAATCTCTTCAGCCATCGTTGTGCATTCTTCAATTGTTGAACTAGGCCAAACTGGCAGGCTTTGAGGGTGACTGAGGATGCGCTCCAGCCAAAGTTTCTGCGCCGAAAGAATATGCGCGATGCGTCCTACCGTGTCCGGCGACACAGAGTTCGCCGCTCGCATCCCTGCGAGGCATTCACGATTCGCCCAAGAATCGTAGTCAAACATCCGAAG